>JAJTBM010000219.1 GCA_021286885.1 Rhodocyclales bacterium | reverse complement strand
GGCCACGCCGCCCGGCTGCGGGTGTATGGCGCCCTGGTGGCGGTGTTTGTGGGGCTGGGGGTGTGGACCATCGTCCAGCGCCCGTCCCTGCGGGTGGATGTGCTGCGCGACCGGGGCAGCCTCGCCCGGGAAGCCACCGATGGGCTCATCGAAAATGCCTACACCCTCAAGCTCGCCAACCTGGCCGATGTGCCCCGGGAGTTCGAGATTCGGGTGAGTGGCCTGCCCGGCGCCCAGTTGCGCGGCAACCCCCGCGTGAGTGGCGAATCCGGCCAGATCCGCACCGTGCAGGTGACGGTGGCGGTGCCGCCCGATGGGTTGGGCAGTGGCGTCAAGCCCCTCGCCTTTGAGGTGAGCGCCGTCGCAGACCCCAGCACCCAGGCCCACGAAAAGACCACCTTCGTTCTGCCCTGAGGCAGCCCGCCCCAGGGCTTCCATCACCCGGGGCGCCCCAGCCGGCGGCGCCCCGCTGGCATCCCCCTCAGCCCAGAGATTTCCATGTACCGCTATAACGAAACCGACCAGCGTCTGGTCGAAGAACGGGTGCGCCAGTTTGCCGACCAGATGCAACGCTTTCTGGCCGGCCAGCTCGCCGAAGACGAGTTCCGCCCCCTGCGCCTGCAAAACGGCCTCTACATCCAGCGCCACGCCCCCATGCTGCGGGTGGCGATTCCGTACGGCACCCTGTCGGCGCGCCAGCTGCGCAAACTGGCCGGCATCGCCCGCCTGTACGACCGGGGCTACGGCCACTTCACCACCCGCAGCAACATCCAGTTCAACTGGGTGCGGCTCGAAGAGGTGCCCGCCATCCTGGCCGAGCTGGCCACGGTGCAGATGCACGCCATCCAGACCTCGGGCAACTGCATCCGCAACATCACCACCGACCAATTTGCCGGCGTGGCCGCCGACGAGCTGCTGGACCCGCGCCCCTACTGCGAGATTGTGCGCCAGTGGTCCACCCTGGCGCCGGAGTTTCTGTTTTTGCCGCGCAAGTTCAAGATCGCCATTGCCGGCGGGGCCGAAGACCGGGCCGCGACCCGTTTCCACGACATCGGCGCCCAGGCTCGGCTGGATGAAGCGGGCAACGTGGGCTTTGCGATCCATGTGGGTGGCGGCCTGGGGCGCACCCCCATGGTCGGCCAGCTGCTCAAGCCCTTCCTGCCCCGGGCGGAGCTGATCAACTACTTCGAGGCCATTTTGCGGGTCTATAACCGCCATGGCCGGCGCGACAACAAATACAAGGCGCGCATCAAGATTCTGGTGAAAGACCTGGGCCTGGAAGCCTTCGCCCGGGAAGTGGAACAGGAATGGGCCTGGAGTCGGGGCGGCCCCAACACCCTGGATGAAACCACCTTTGCCCGCATGGAAGCCTTCTTCCAGCCCCCCGCGCTGCCCGAGGATGACCCCCAGGCTCCCGCCTACCTGGAGCCCCTCGCCACCCACACGCCCTTCGCCCGCTGGGTGGCGCGCAATGTGGCGCCCCACCGGCGCGCCGCTTACGGGATCGTCAGCATCGCCCTCAAGCAGCCCGGCGTCCCCCCGGGCGACGCCACCGCCGAACAGATGGAGCTGGTCGCCGATCTGGCCGAGCGCTACAGCGGCGGCGAAATCCGGGTGAGTCACGAGCAGAATCTGGTGCTCCCCCAGGTGGCCCGGCGCGACCTGTTCGCCCTGTGGGACGCCTTGCGCACCCGGGGCCTGGCGACGCCCACCATCGGCCTGCTGGGCGATGTGGTGTGCTGCCCCGGCGGGGATTTCTGTTCGCTCGCCAACGCCCGCTCCATCCCGGTGGCAGCGGCCATCCAGCAGCGCTTTGAGGATCTGGATTACCAGTTCGATCTGGGCCCCCTGGAGCTCAACATGTCGGGCTGCGTGAATGCCTGCGGCCACCACCACATCGGCCATATCGGCATTCTGGGGGTCGATAAGAACAACCAGGAGTGGTACCAGCTCACCCTGGGCGGGCGCGAAGGAAACGGCGCCGCCCTGGGGCGGGTGATCGGCCCCGCCTTTGCCGCCGAACAGGTGCCCGAAGTCATCGCCCAGCTGCTGGAGGTGTATGTGGCGCAGCGCCAGCCCGAAGAAATTTTTATTGATACCGTGGAGCGCATCGGCCACGGGCCCTTCAAGGCCCGGGTCTATGGCGCCGGAGACCGCCCATGAACGCCCCCGCCCAGCCCATCGCCGCGCCCTCGGCCCAGCACCTGATCCGCCCGGGCCCGCCGGCCCGCTGCACCCCAGACCCCTGGATCTGGCAGCTCGACCCTGCCGCCCCCTTGCCCCCCGACGCCGCCCGGCAACCCCTGGTCTTGCCCCTGGCCCACTGGCTGGCACTCAGCCCCACCCGGCGCAGCCCCTGCTGGGGCGTGTGGCTCGGCCCGGTGGACGATCCGGAAGTGCTGCTCCCGGATCTGCCCACGCTGCCCCTGGTGGGCGTACATTTTCCGGTGTTCACCGATGGGCGCGGCTACACCACCGCCCGCCTGCTGCGGGGGCGCTGCTGTTATCGGGGCGAATTGCGCGCCTTTGGCGACGTGCTGCGCGATCAGGTGTATTTCCTGGCCCGTTGCGGGTTTGACGCCCTCAGCCTGCGGCCCGACCAGTCCCCCGAGGCCGCCCTGCAGGCCCTGGGGGACTACAGCTGGGAGCCGCTCAAGGGGCTCGCCCATGCAGGCTGAAGGGCAGGCCGGGGCCGGGCGCTGGCGCGGCTATCTCGCTGCGGGCGTGGTGGTGCTGTGCTGGTCGGGCTTCAACATTGTGTCCCGGCTCGGCGCCACCGGCAGCCTGGCCCCCGCCGATCTGGCGGCCCTGCGCTTTGGCGTCTCTGGGCTCATCGCGCTGCCCTTTTTTGTAATGTGGGCCCCCGTGGCCCACTGGCCCCGCTATCTGGCCCTGGCCCTGCTGGGCGGGCTGGGCTACGGCCTGCCGGTGTATGCCGGCTTCGCCCGCGCCCCCGCCGCCCACGCGGGGGTGTTCGTGAATGGCGGCATCCCGTTCTGGAGCATCCTGCTGCTGGGCGCCGCCTCGGGCTTCCGCTTCCCGCGCCGGGTGCTCATCGCCCTTGCCATCAGCACCCTTGGTTTGATCCTGATCGCCGCCGAAGGCTGGGCCGCCCACGACGGCCCCCGGGTGATGGAAGGCGACGCCCTGTTCCTCCTGGCTGCCCTGGATTGGGCCCTGTTTGGCCTGCTCATGCGCCACTGGGCCATCCGCCCCTTGTCCGCCATCGCCGGCGTAGCCAGCTTCTCCATGTTGCTCTACCTGCCCGTGTACGCCCTCTGGCTCACCGGCCCCGGTCTCCTGCGCGCCAGCCCGCCAGAACTGCTGCTCCAGGGCATCTACCAAGGCATCATCGCCGCCCTCGTGGCCGCCAGCTGCTACAGCTACGCCAACCGGGTGATCGGCGTCATCCAGGCCTCCATGACCCTCTCCCTCGTCCCCGGCGTCTCCGCCCTTGGCGGGCTCTGGCTGCTCCACGAACCCCTGGGGCCGCTCAAGCTGCTTGGGATAGGCGCGGTGACGGTGGGGGCGGTGATGTGTGTGGGGCGGGGGTGAGGTGTGGGCAGTGGGGTGCAATACTGAATAGGGGCAACCCCTTGACCCCCACATACCAATTGGTATGTAATCCTCCCCCATGAGCCTCTGCACCGACCTTCCTCCTGCCTGCCTTGCCGAGTCTGCCCGGGCGCGGATTCTGGATGCGGCGTTTGCCGAGATGCGTTTGCATGGCTATCAGGCGGCGAGCATTGCGCGGATTCTGGCCAGCACCGGCCTGACCAAGGGGGCCCTGTACCACTACTTTCCGAGCAAGAAGGCGCTGGGGCTGGCGGTGGTGGATGAGCGGGTGGCGGCAGCTCTGGCGGCGAGTATCCTGGACGACTTGCAAGTGGCTGCAGATGAGCCGGATGCGCTGGGGCGTTTGCTGGCGGTGCTGGAGCGCTCGGCCTGCTGGGAAGATACCGATCTGGCCCTGGGCTGCCCCCTCAATAATCTGATGCAGGAAATGAGCCCGGTGGATGAGGATTTTCGTCGCCATCTGGTGGCGGTGATGGAGTTGTGGCGCCAGCGCCTGGAGGCTTTGTTGCGGGTGGCCCAGACCCGGGGGCAGGTGGCGCCGGCGCTGGATTGTGCCGGGACGGCCCTGTTCATCCTGGCGGCCTGGGAAGGGGCGATCAGCGTGGCCAAGAGTCTGCGTTCGACCCATGTGTTTGCCCATGCCATCGAGCAGCTGAAGGCTTATGTGCGCCATCTGGCGGTGGCGGGGGTGTGAAGCGGGCGGCCTGGCCGGGGTAGTACCTGAAAATTTTTTTGCCCGGGAACATACCAACCGGTATGAATGTCCCAGATGTTCTCATCAATCTTTGCGCCTTGGGCGCGTGTTTAAGCAGGAGTCAGCAATCATGAATGTTGCACAAGCCATTGAGCGTCGTCGTTCGGTGAAGGCCTTCGATCCGGCCCATCAGATGGAAGAGGCCGAAATCACCCAGCTGCTGGGGCTGGCCAAGCTGTCGCCCACCGCATTCAATATCCAGAACTGGCGCTTTGTGGTGCTGCGGGATCCGGCCCTGCGCGCCCAGGTGCGGGCGGCCTCCTTTGGCCAGGCCCAGGTGACGGATGCGTCCCTGCTGGTGGTGCTCACCGCCGACCTGAAGGCCTGGGAAAAGGCGCCCCAGCGCTACTGGCGCGACGCCGCCCAGCCGGTGCAGGACGCCATGCTGCCCATGCTGGACGGCTACTACCGGGGCCGCGAGCAGGTGCAGCGCGACGAGGCCATGCGCTCCTGCGGGATCGCCGCCCAGACCCTGATGCTGGCGGCCCAGGAAATGGGCTATGAATCCTGCCCCATGGACGGTTTTGATTTTGATGCGGTGGGCAAGCTCATTAACCTGCCCGCCGACCACGTGATTTCCATGTTCGTGGCCATCGGCAAGCCTCTCCAGCCCGCCCACCCGCGCAGCGGCCCCCTGGCGCTGGAAGAATTGGTGGTGATCGACCGCTTCTGAGCGGTACGCGCCTGTGCTCAGGCCCGCCAACCCCTGTGCGCCTTCGGGTGGGCAGGGGTTTTTTGTTTTGGGCCTCAGGCACCGGCCTGGAGGCCCGCCGGCAGGGCCGGTTGGGGATGGGCGCCGCACAGGGTGTCCGGCTCGGGGGCGCAGGCCGTGAGGGCGAGGGGAATCACTCCGGCCCAGACCGGGTGACCCAGATCGTCCGGGGCGTCTTCCACGCCCCAGTTGCGAATCTTGACGGCAGCCTCGGTCAGCACCATGCGCAGCACCACCGTGCCGGCCAGTTCGGCGGGGGTCGGAGCGCGCACCTGGGTGCTGCGCCCGGGGCTGACGTGGTCCACAAATGCGGCGAGGCTGGCGGCCTTGGCGCTGGGATCGTCTACCGGCTCAAAGCGCCCGTAGAGTACGGCGGAGCGGTAGTTCATGGAGTGGTGGAAGGCCGAGCGGGCCAGCACCAGCCCGTCCAGGTGGGTGATGCTCACGCAGCATTCCCCGGCCAGCAGGGCTTCCATCATCCGCC
>JAJTBM010000218.1 GCA_021286885.1 Rhodocyclales bacterium | reverse complement strand
TGCATTGCGCTTCAGGGTCGCCAGGAAGTGCTGGCCGTAGAAGCGGGTGATGCCGGTGCCCAGAATGTGGCCCGTGGCGCTGAAGTTGAGGGGGGCGCAGATGGCGGCTGCCCGGTCGATGGTGTCTCGGGCGGCTTCCCGCTGGCGACCCAGCCACAGCAGGAGTGCATTGCCGCCCAGGGAAACGCCCGCTGCGTAGCGGGGCAGCGTGGGGTGGCGTGTGGCAATGCGTTCAAGTATCCAGCCGATTTCGTCGGCATCCCCTGCGTGATAGCTGCGGGGCAGGCGGTTGGGTTCGCCGGAGCAGCCCCGAAAATGGGGCACGACGCCGTTCCAGCCCAGGCTGGCCAGGTGGCGCATCAGGCTGCGAGCGTAGCCGGAACGGCTGGAGCCTTCCAGCCCATGAAACAGGATCACCAGTGGTGCGCCGGGGACGTGGGGCAGCCAGTCCAAGTCGATGAAATCCCCATCGGGGGTGTCCCAACGTTCTCGCTGATAGGGGGGGAGGGGGCCTTTGAGGAGGAGGGGCCAGACGGTTTGAATGTGTCCGCCGGGCAGCCAGGCGGGGGCGCGGTAACTGTCCTGGGTGGGCATGGCTCAGTGGAGGATGGTCGGCGTGTCGTGCCCGTGCAGGTTGTCTGTGTCTGGCGCGGGGGAGGCATGATGCATCACGAGACGCCATCCTCGAGCGCCCTTGATGAAAACATTCGTGGCAAGCAGCGGGGGTTCGAGTCGATCATCGCCGTTCACCTGCACCAGTTGGCGCACGCTGCGTATGGTGGTGAGGCCGCAGTTCCATTGGAGCCCCTGATGCAGGGCGACGCTGATGCGGGTGCCTGAGGCAAACATCTGGCGCCAGGCTTCACGTATGGCGGTGATGCCCACCAGGCGGTTGCCACCCGGATGGATGCAAACCACTTCATCGTCTTCGGACCACACGGCCATCATGGCTTCCAGGTCGGCGTGGGCGAGGGCGGTGTAAAACGCTGTTTCGGCGTCTTCGGGTGTGGCAAAGGTGGGTGTGTGCATGGGTCGGGGCTGAGTCGTGCCAGATGTAAAAAGGGGGCCATCATGGCCCCCTTTATGCTAACCGCAAGAGCGCACCCTTGCGAAGCCCCTTGCAGACTTAGTGGTGTCCCTTGGGCAGTTCGCCCTTAAACACGTAGTGGGCGCCGCAGTAGGGGCACAGGGCCTTGCCTTCGCTGGTCACGTCCAGGAAGACCCGGGGATGCCGAGCCCACAGGGGGGTGTCCGGCATCGGACAGTGCAGGGGCAGGTCGTGGGCGGTGACTTCGATCGGTTTGCTCTTGTCCTGGTTTTCAGGCATGGATATCTCCCGGTTGTCCTCGGTTGGATGCGGATGCTGGCGTGTGGCCGGCTCAGATGTAGCTCAGCCAGTCTTCGTACTCGGGGGCCTGGCCGCTCACGATCTGGAAGAAGCGGGATTGCAGCTTCTCGGTGATGGGGCCACGCTTGCCTTCGCCGATGGTGCGGCCGTCCAGTTCGCGGATCGGGGTGACTTCGGCGGCGGTGCCGGTGAAGAAGGCTTCGTCGGCGATGTAGATGTCGTCGCGGGTGATGCGCTTGGACACCACGTCGAGGCCGAATTCCTTGGCCACGCGGATGATGGAGGCGCGGGTGATGCCGGTCAGGGCGGAGGCGATTTCGGGTTCGTAGATGGCGCCATCCTTGATCACGAACAGGTTCTCGCCGGCGCCTTCGGCCACGAAGCCGTTGGTGTCGAGCAGCAGGGCTTCGTCGTAGCCGGCTTCGGTGGCTTCCAGGTTGGCCAGGATGGAGTTGGCGTAGGTGGAGGCCAGCTTGGCGCGGGGCATGGTCACGTTAACGTGGTGACGGGCGAAGGAGGAGGTCTTGACCCGGATGCCCTTGGTCAGGCCGTCTTCACCCAGGTAAGCGCCCCAGGGCCAGGCGGCAATCGCCACGTGGACGGTGGCGCCCTTGGTGGAGATGCCCATCTTTTCGGAGCCGTAGAAGGCGATCGGGCGCAGGTAGCAGGATTCGAGCTTGTTGGCGCGGACCACTTCGAGCTGGGCTTCCATGAGTTCATCCTTAGAGTAAGGAATGCTCATCATGTAGATCTTGCCGGAGTTGATCAGGCGCTGGGTGTGCTCCGCCAGACGGAAGATCGCCGTGCCTTTGGCGGTCTTGTACGCACGGACACCCTCGAACACGGAAAGGCCGTAGTGGAGGGAGTGGGTAAGCACGTGGGTGTTTGCTTCACGCCACGGCACGAGTTTGCCGTCGTACCAGATGAAACCGTCGCGGTCTGCCATTGACATTGTGGGGATCTCCAGCTGAAAACAGTAAGTTCAAGCCCTCGATTTTAGCGCATTCCGGGGCACTGCGAAGCGCCCCGGCCCCGGGGTAGAATGCGCCCTTTGCCCTGGTGCAGGATGCCCATGCGAATCTGGAAGCCAAACGTGACGGTGGCCGCCGTGGTGGAGCGGGATGGACGCTTTCTGGTGGTCGAGGAAGAAACCGAGCAGGGGCTGCAGTTCAACCAGCCCGCCGGCCACCTGGATCGGGGGGAGTCCCTGGTTCATGCAGCCACCCGCGAAGCCCTGGAAGAAACCGCCCACCATTTCACCCCGGAGTTTCTGGTGGGGATCTACCAGTGGCCCAAGCCCGGCAGCGAGATCACTTACCTGCGCTTTGCCTTTGGTGGCCAGGTGACGGGCTTTGAGCCCGAGCGCAGCCTGGATAGCGGGATTGTGCGGGCGGTGTGGATGAGCCTGGATGAGCTGCGCGCCACCCGTGAACGCCACCGCAGCCCCTTGATTCTGCAGTGCTGCGAAGACTACGTGGCCGGGCGGCGTTACCCCCTGGAACTGATCCGCCACTACGATGCCTGAACGGCGCGGGGTGTGGCTGGCCGTGCTCTTGCTCGGGCTGGCGCTCCCCTGGGCGGCCTGGGCCGACGCGACGCTGGAGGTCTGCTACAACTACGGTTGCATGGCCCAGGCGGAGGTGACGTTTTCCGAAGCGCAGTTGCAGGACTTGCGCGGTTGGCTGCTGATGGCCGATGGCCCGGCCGCCGAGCGGGGCATTCTGGCCCAGGTGCTGGGGCAGATGTACCGCTGGGCGGGGGCCCAATCCCCCATCAGCGTCGATCGGCCCGGCGATTTTCTGGATGATGGCGTGTACGGTGCGATGGATTGCATCGACCACGCCGAAACCACCACCCGCTTCCTGCATCTGCTGGAGGATCGGGGGTGGCTGCATTTTCATCGGGTGGCGCCCATACGGCGACGCACCCGCTGGGTGGTGGCCCAGCACTTTTCGGCGGTGGTGCAGCAGCGCCAGGCCGAAGGCGAGGGCCCCGAATTTGTGATGGATACCTGGTTTGGCGAGCACGGCGACCCCGCCGTGGTCTTGCCCCTGGAAGACTGGCTGGATGGAGAGGGACCGAATGTCTCGTAAGGAAAAGGTTGTCGTCGGCATGTCCGGCGGTGTGGATTCGTCGGTGGCTGCCCTCCTGCTCAAGCAGCAGGGTTATGAGGTGGTCGGCCTGTTCATGAAGAACTGGGAAGACGACGATGACAGCGAATATTGCTCGACCCGCCAGGATCTGGTTGATGTGGCCTCGGTGGCCGACGTGATCGGCATCGAGCTGGAAGTGGTGAACTTCTCCAAGGAGTACAAGGATCGGGTGTTTGCCGACTTCCTGCGGGAGTACGAAGCGGGCCGCACCCCGAATCCGGACATCCTGTGCAACTCCGAGATCAAGTTCAAGGCTTTCCTGGATCATGCCATGGCCCTGGGCGCCGACCGGATCGCCACCGGCCACTATGCCCAGGTGCGCACCTGGGTGAATGACGGGCGCACCGAATACCAGCTCATGAAGGCCGAAGACGGCACCAAGGATCAAAGCTACTTTCTGTATCGCCTCAACCAGCAGCAGCTCTCCAAGGTGATGTTCCCCCTGGGGCACCTCTACAAGCGGGAAGTGCGCAAGATTGCCGAAGCAGCCGGGTTGCACGTGTTCGACAAAAAGGATTCCACCGGGATCTGCTTCATTGGCGAACGCCCTTTCCGGGAGTTTCTGGCCCGCTACCTGCCGTCCCGGCCGGGCGAGATTCGCAGCCTGGAAGGCGACAAGGTCATCGGCCAGCACCAGGGCCTGATGTACCACACCATCGGCCAGCGCAAGGGCCTGCAGATCGGTGGCATCAAGGGCAACCAGGATGCGGCGGGCGAGCACGATGCCTGGTATGTGGCGGCCAAGGACATGGCCAAAAATGTGCTGTACGTGGTCCAGGGCCACGACCACCCGGCGCTCCAGCGCGAAAGCCTGGAAATTGCCGACCTGTCGTGGGTGGCCGGCTATGATCCGCGCACCCATTGGGTGTATACCGCCAAGCCCCGCTACCGCACCCCGGATGCGCCCTGCGAGATCGACCGTCTGGGCGAGGGGCGGGCCGTGGTGGCCTTCGCCCAGCCCCAGTGGGCCGTCACCCCGGGCCAGAGCGTGGTGATCTACGAAAGCCGGGTCTGCCTGGGCGGCGGGATCATCGTGGCCTGAGGCGCGCAGGCCGGCCTACAGGGCTGCAATGAAAAACGGGCGCCCGAAGGTGCCCGTTTTTTGTGGACGTGCCCGTGCGCTGTGGGGCCAGGGGCCTCAGGGCGCCCGCGCCAAGCGCATGTCCGGGTAGCTCCAGTTGTGCTCCCAGGCCCCCCGCACCAGGTTTGGATATTCGGGCCGGCCCAGGCTGCCGTTGTAGCGGCCCAGGGCGCGGAACAGGTCGCCTTTCTCGATATCCAGGTAATGGCGCAGGATGGTGCAGCCAAAGCGCAGGTTGGTGCGCATGTGGAACAGGTTGGTCTCGGAGTTGCCGATGAGCTTCACCCAGAAGGGCATCACCTGCATATAGCCCCGGGCCCCGGCGCTGGAAACGGCGTACTTGCGAAAGCCGCTTTCCACCTGCACCAGGCCCAGCACCAGCTGCGGATCGAGCCCCGCCCGGGTGGCCTCGTAGTGCACCGCCCGCAGCAGTTCGGAGCGGTATGCCGGATCGGGGATGCGCTTGGCGAGGCGGCGGGACATCTCCTCCAGCCAGCGGGCCCGTTCCGGGTTGCGCTCGAAGCTCGGGTCCAGGGGCGCCTGGTCGGCCACCGCCGCATGCAGGGCCGCCTGGGCGCTGGCCGCCAGGGGCTCGTAGAGCTGGTTGCCCGCCCGGGCCGAGCCCGCCTCGAGCAGAGCACCCAGGGCCAGCAGGGCTGCGAAGGCAGAGGCGCGTGCCACAGCCATGGGCATCAGCCGCGCAGCTTGCCCAGCACCAGGGCGGCCACGTCGGCCACGGCCACCTTGGTGGCTTCGGCATCGCGCCGGCCTTGGTATTCGACCACGCCTTCCTTCAGGCTCCGGTCGCCGATCACCACCCGGTGGGGCATGCCGATCAGCTCGTTGTCGGCCAGCAGGGAGCCCGGACGCTCGTCCCGGTCATCCAGGAACACATCAATGCCGGCAGCCTGGAGCTGCTGGTAGAGGGCGTTGGCGGCGTCGCGCACGGCTTCGGACTTGGCATAGCCCATGGGGACGATGCTCACCTCGAAGGGGGCCATGGCCTGGGGCCAGATGATGCCGCGGGCGTCGTTGTTCTGCTCGATGGCGGCACCCAGGATGC
>JAJTBM010000217.1 GCA_021286885.1 Rhodocyclales bacterium | reverse complement strand
GTGAAATGGGAGGGAGTGTGGGATATGGGGTGACCATGTGGATCATCTCGAAAAATCATAGGGATTCATTTTTAATCGGTCAATCAGGCCTGGCTGGAGTCAGCGCTCCAATCCGCACCCCAATCAGCGCCCCAATCAGCGCCCCAGGATCAGCCGGGCGCCCCGTTCGGCGATCATGATGGTGGGGGAGCTGGTGTTGCCGGAGGTGATGGTGGGCATCACCGAGGCATCCACGATGCGCAGCCCGCCCATGCCGCGTAGGCGCAGGTCGGGGGTGGTGACGGCCTGTGGATCGTCGGTGCGCCCCATCCGGCAGGTGCCCACCGGGTGAAAGATGGTGGTGCCCACGTTGCCGGCGGCGTGGGCCAGTTGCTCGTCGGTGCTGAATTCCGGGCCGGGCAGGTGCTCCACGGGCTGGAACGGGGCCAGGGCGGATTGGGCCACGATCTGGCGGGTGAGGCGCAGGGCCCGGGCGGCCTTGAGCCGGTCGGCGGGGTGGCTCAGGTAGTGGGGCGCGATGAGGGGCGGGCTGGCCGGGTTGCGGTCGCGGATGCGTACCTGCCCCCGGGAGGCCGGGCGCAGGTCGCACACGCTGGCGGTGAAGGCCGGAAAGCGGTGCAGCGGGTCGCCAAATTTGTCCAGGGACAGGGGCTGGACGTGGTATTCCAGATCAGGCGTTGGGACTTCGGGCGATGAGTGGGCAAACAGCCCCAACTGGCTCGGGGCCATGGTGAGGGGGCCGCGCCGCAGCAAGGCGTATTGCAGCCCCATCAGGGCCTTGCCCCACAGGCTGTGCACCTGCTGGTTGAGGGTTTTGATGCCCTGCACTTTGTACACGCTGCGCAGTTGCAGGTGGTCTTGCAGGTTGTGGCCCACGCCGGGCAGGGCGTGCACCACCGGGATGCCCAGGGCGCGCAGCTCGTCCGGGTGGCCGATGCCCGAGCGTTGCAAAATCGCCGGAGAGCCCAGGCTGCCAGCGGCAAGCACGGTTTCGATCCGGCTGCGGGCGCGGCAGGGCTGGCCGTTCAGCATGAAGCGGATGCCGTGAATCTGCCCCGCCCGGATCAGCAGCTGGTCTGAGAGGGCGCCGGTGATGATGCGCAGGTTGGGGCGCTGGCGCACCGGGTCGAGAAACCCGCGTACGCTGCTCCAGCGGGTGCCCCGGTGCTGGTTGACCTCGAAGGGGCTGACGCCCAGGTTGTTGCCCCGATTGAAATCCGGCGTGGCCGGAATGCCCGCCTGGGTGGCGGCTTCGGCAAAGCGATCCAGAATGTCCCAGCGCAGGCGCTGTTGCTCGACGCGCCATTCGCCCCCCTGCCCGTGGGCATCCGAGGGGCCGTTCCAGTGATCTTCCACGCCCTTAAACAGGGGCAACACTGCGTTCCAGGCCCAGCCGGAATCCCCGGTGATCTGGGCCCATTCGTCGTAATCCCGGGCCTGGCCGCGCATGTAGAGCATGGCATTGATGAGGGTGCTGCCCCCCAGGCCCTTGCCCCGGGCGTAGATGATGGAACGGCCATTCAGGCCGGGTTCCGGCTCGGTTTTATAGCACCAGTCGGTGCGTGGGTTGTTGATGCAGTAAAGGTAGCCGACGGGAATGCGGGTCCAGATCCAGCGTTCGTCGTTGCCCGCCTCCAGCAGCAGCACGCTGTGGGCCGGGTTGGCAGACAGGCGGTTGGCCAGCACGCAGCCTGCGGCGCCGCCGCCGACCACGATGTAATCGTATTCGCCAAAATCTGCACCAAAATCTTTGTCGTTTTTGTTTGACGGGTTTTCTTGCTGATCCTGCATGGCGGTGCTCCGGTGGGCGTGCGGGGGCCGGCCCCCAACGTGTGGGGGCGGGGCGCACAGGGGCAGACAAAAGGGGCAGAAAAACAGAAGGCTGGGCGGGCGAGAAGTGCTCGGTGGGTGCCCGATGAGTGCCCGGCTACTGGTTCACCGGCATCACGAACTCGGGCCCCTTGGAGCCGCTGTCGGGCCAGCGTTGCATCACGCTCTTGTAACGGGTGTAAAAGCGGATGCCTTCTTCGCCGTAGGCGTGGTGGTCGCCGAACAGGCTTTGCTTCCAGCCCCCGAAGGAATGCCAGGCCATGGGCACCGGAATCGGCACGTTGATGCCCACCATGCCTACCTGGATCTGCTGGGCAAAGGCTTGGGCGGTGCGCCCGTCCCGGGTGTAGCAGGCCACCCCGTTGCCGAAGGTGTGGGCGTTGATGAGGGCGACCGCCTCGGCAAAGGTGTCTACCCGCAGCACGCACAGCACCGGGCCGAAGATTTCTTCTTCGTAGATTTTCATGCCGGGGCGCACGTGGTCGAACAGGGTGGCGCCCACAAAGAAGCCGCCTTCCCGGCCCGGCACCCTCAGCCCGCGCCCGTCCAGCAGGAGCTGGGCGCCTTCTTCCAGGCCGCTGGCGATGTAGCCTTCAATCCGCTGCTGGGCTTCCCGGGTTACGACCGGGCCCATGTCGGCCCCGGGGGCTTCGCCGTCATCCACCCGCAGCCGGCGGGCCCGTTCCAGCACCTTGGCGACCAGGGCATTGGCGCAGCTACCCACCGCCACCGCCACCGAAATCGCCATGCAGCGTTCCCCGGCCGAGCCGTAGGCGGCGCCGATGAGGCCGTCGGCGGCCTGGTCCAGATCCGCATCGGGCATCACCACCATATGATTCTTGGCGCCGCCCAGGGCCTGGCTGCGCTTGCCGTGGCGGGCGGCGGTTTCGTGGATGTAGCGGGCAATGGGCGTAGAGCCCACAAAGCTTACCGCCTGCACCTGGGGATGGGCGAGGAGCGCATCCACCGCCGTCTTGCCCCCCTGGAGCACGTTGAACACCCCGGCGGGCAGGCCGGCCTCCTGGAGCAGCTCGGCCACCAGCAGCGAGGGGGACGGGTCGCGCTCGGAGGGCTTGAGGATGAAGCTGTTGCCACAGGCAAGGGCCACCGGCGCCATCCACATGGGCACCATGAACGGAAAGTTGAAGGGCGTGATCCCCGCCGTCACCCCCAAAGGCATGCGCTGGCTCCAGTTGGCGATGCCGCCGCCCACCTGGTCGGAATACTGGCCCTTGAGCAGATGGGGAATGCCGCAGGCAAACTCGATCACCTCCAGCCCGCGCTGCACCTCGCCCTGGGCGTCGGGGAAGGTCTTGCCGTGCTCCCGGGTGATGAGCCGGGCCAGATCGTCCCCGTAGCGCTCCACCAGATCCTTGAGGCGGAACAGCACCCGCGCCCGGCGCAGGGGCGGCAGTTCGCCCCAGGCGGGCTGGGCGGCAGCGGCAGATGCCACGGCGGCCTCCACATCGGCCTGGGTGGCGCTCGCGGCGGTGCGGGCCACGCAGCCCTGGGCCGGATCAAACACCGGGCTGGCGCCGCTGCCGGGCAGGTGTTGGTGGTCTATCCAGTGGCCCACGTGGGCGGGGGCCTGGGTGAAACGGAGTGTCATGGCTGTTCTCCTCACGGTCTTGTTGTGGGAGGGATTTAAGCCGAGGCCGGGGCGTCGCGTCCAATGAGTTATGCTTGGTGTCGGTATTTTGTTTTGTTATGGATTTTTGCCATGGACCCGGTTTTGCTCAGAGCTTTTGTAATGATTGCCCAAGAGGGCAACCTGACCCGGGCGGCGGAGCGCCTGTGCATCACCCAGCCCGCCCTGAGCCTCCAGCTCAAAAAGCTGCAGGAGGGGCTGGATGTGCCCCTGTTCGAGCGCCTGCCCCGGGGGATGCGCCTCACCCAGGCCGGGCGCCAGCTCCTGCCGGCGGCGGAGCGCATCCTGCAAGCAACAGCGGAATTCCGTTCGGCAGCGGCCCGGCTCAAGGGTTGTGTGAGTGGCAGCCTGCGGCTGGGCACCATTGTGGATCCCGAGTTTTTGCGGCTGGGGCAGTTTTTGCGCGTGCTGGCGGAGCGCCATCCGGGCTTGTCGTTTTCATTGCGCCACGGCATGTCGGGAGCCATGGCCCGGGAGGTGGAGGCCGGGACCCTGGATGTGGCCTTTGCGCTGGGAACGCCAGGGTTTGCGGAGCTGCGGGAGCGCTTTCATGTGCAGCCCCTCACCGAGTTCAGCTACAAGGTGGTGGCGCCCCCCGCCTGGGGCCAGCAGGTGTTGGGCCAGGGCTGGCGCGAACTGGCCCGCCTGCCCTGGATCGGCACGCCAGGAGAATCGGTGCATCACCGGCTGCTGGGGCGGGTCGCCCAGCGGGAAGGGGTGCGCTTCAATGTGGTGGCCCAGGTGGATCTGGAGCCCTCCATGCTGGATCTGGTGCGCTCGGGCATTGCTTTGTCCCTCGCCCGGGACAGCCTCGCCCTGCATGCCGCCCACGCCTACGGGGTGGTGGTGGCCGATGCGGTGGATGTCCCCGCCGCCCTGGGCCTCATCTGCCGCCCCGACCGGCTGCAAGACGGCCCCGTGGCGGCAGCCCTGGAGGGGGTGAACGGGGTGTGGTGACACCCCGGGGCGGAGTTCAGGGGGCGGTGCGTGTTTGTGTGTCCCCCGCCAGCAGCTTTGGTGGCAGTGGCTGACTGGCTCCGGCAATAAGAAATAGGCAATAGAGCGTAGGGCTCAGGTTTGGGATTTGCCCGGGCGCTCGGGCTGGATGCGTTCGGCCCAGCTCTGGAGGGTGCGTACCAGTTCGTCCTTGGCCTGGAGGCTGGCCCGGGTTTCGGCCAGGCTGAGTTCCAGGGCCTGGAGGCGTGCATCCCGCTCGGCCAGCTGGGTGCTGTGGGCTTCCTGCTGGCGGGCCTGGTCGGCCTGGAGGCTGGCGAGGGCTGCCCGGGCTTGATCCCGTTCAAGGCTCAGGCTGACCTGGGCGTGTTGCAGGGCGGGCAGTTGGGCGGCCTCGGCCTGGCTGTGGGCCAGGTTTTTGGCCAGGGTCTGGAGCTGCGCATCCTGGGTTTCCCGGGCGGCCTGGAGGCGGGTGTTGTCTTCGCGCAGGCGCAATTGTTCCTCCTGCTGCAGCCCCGCCTGCTCGCGCAGGCTGCACCTGCTGTTCGTGCTGGCGGGCTTCTTGTTCTCTTTGCTCCCGGGCGGCCTGGCGGAAGTGCTCCAGGGCCTGGCGGGCGTGCGCGTGCTTTTCTTCGAGGGACTGAATGTGACGCTGCCCGGCAGCCAGTTGCTCGTGCAGCGCTTCGGCCTGCTGTTCTTGCTCCCTAAGGGTTTGGGCTGCGTGCTGGGCCTGGGTTTCGAGGGCTTGAATCCGGGCTTCCTGCTGGGTGTGGGTGGTATGGCTGGTACGTAATTCTCCTTCCAGGCGTAAGGCTTCGGCGCGGCTGCTTTCCAGTTCGGCGAGCAGTTGCTCCTTGGCCTGCAGGATGGCGTCGCTGGTGTCGGGTTTTTCGGGGACAGGGCCGTTTTCTGCTTCTTCTTCAAGGATTTCGCGCAGATAGCGGCTGATCGTGGTGCGTGAGCCGGTGTTGCCCAGCTCTACCCGAATGGCATCAATGGAAGGGTTGCGCCCCTGGGCGAGCAGACGCTCCCGGGCGCGAATGACTTCGGATTTGTAAATGCCGGCGCGGCCCATGGTGGTGGCTCCTGAGGATACGTTGCGTTAAATCGTACTGTACCACATGATACAAAAACACATGGGTTTTATAGGATTTTTGGCCAGAAATTTTTGATATTTTTTATGTTGAATAATGGAAGATTATTTAATCCATACGCCCGAAGT
>JAJTBM010000216.1 GCA_021286885.1 Rhodocyclales bacterium | reverse complement strand
ATTGTACCAGAGCCCTACCGCCCCCGATGCGATGCGCAGCATTTCGAAACAGGAAAAAACACGCAACATCAAGCCCTTGAGCGTAAAAATACGGGGGGCGCCAGAGGCGTTTATAATAGGCGGTTTCGTTCCGTCCAGATTTCTCCACGCCCATGCAGGAAAAATACACCCCCGCCGAAATCGAGCGTGCCGCCCAGCAGCACTGGGACACCACCGCAGCCTTCCGCGTCCAGGCCGACAGCAGCAAGCCCAAGTACTACTGCCTGTCCATGTTCCCCTACCCTTCGGGGAAGCTGCACATGGGCCACGTGCGCAACTACACCATCGGCGACGTGCTTTCCCGCTTCCACAAGATGAAGGGCTTCAACGTCCTGCAACCCATGGGCTGGGATGCCTTCGGCCTGCCCGCCGAAAACGCGGCCATCAAGAACCAGGTGCCGCCGGCCAAGTGGACCTACGACAACATCGAATACATGAAGGGCCAGCTCAAGTCCCTGGGCTTCGCCATCGACTGGAGCCGGGAACTGGCCACCTGCCGCCCCGAGTACTACAAGTGGAACCAGTGGATCTTCCTGCGCATGCTGGAAAAGGGCGTGGCCGAGCGCAAGACCCAGATCGTGAACTGGGATCCGGTGGACCAGACCGTGCTGGCCAACGAACAGGTGATCGACGGCAAGGGCTGGCGCACCGGCGCCGTGGTCGAAAAGCGTGAAATCCCCGGCTACTACCTGAAGATCACCGACTACGCCGACGAGCTGCTGTCCGACCTGGACACCCTCACCGGCTGGCCCGAGCGGGTCAAGCTGATGCAGGCCAACTGGATCGGCAAGAGCACCGGCGTGCGCTTTGCCTTCAGCCATGACATCACCGGCGAAGATGGCCAGCTGATCAACAACGGCCAGCTGTGGGTATTCACCACCCGCGCCGACACCATCATGGGCGTGACCTTCTGCGCCGTGGCCGCCGAGCATCCCCTGGCCCTCCACGCCGCCCGCAACAAGCCCGAACTCGCCGCCTTCATCGAGAAGTGCAAGCACGGCTCCGTCATGGAGGCCGATATGGCCACCATGGAAAAGGAAGGTCTGCCCACGGGCTTGTTCGTCACCCACCCGCTCACCGGCGAACAGGTGGAAGTGTGGGTCGGCAACTATGTGCTGATGAGCTACGGCGACGGCGCCGTGATGGGCGTGCCCGCCCACGACGAGCGTGACTTCGCCTTCGCCAGGAAGTACGGCATCGCCATCGAGCAGGTCGTGGCCGTGGGCGACAAGCCCTACTCGCTGGACGCCTGGCAGGAGTGGTACGGCAGCAAGGACGGCGTCTGCGTCAATTCCGGCAAGTACGACGGTCTCGGCTATCAGGCCGCGGTCGATGCCATCGCCGCCGACCTCGCCGCCCAGGAAATCGGCGAGAAGAAGGTGCAATGGCGCCTGCGCGACTGGGGCATCTCCCGCCAGCGCTACTGGGGCTGCCCGATCCCCATCATCCACTGCGACAGCTGCGGCTCGGTGCCCGTGCCCGACGACCAGCTGCCGGTGGTGCTGCCCGAAGACTGCGTGCCGGACGGCTCCGGCAACCCGCTGCACAAGCGCGAGGATTTCCTGCACGTCAATTGCCCCAAGTGCGGCAAGCCGGCCCGTCGCGAGACCGACACCATGGACACCTTCGTGGATTCGTCCTGGTACTACGCCCGCTACGCCACCAAGTTCGGCGCCGACAAGATGGTCGACGACGAGACCAACTACTGGATGACCGTCGACCAGTACATCGGCGGCATCGAACACGCGATCCTGCACCTGCTGTATTCGCGCTTCTGGACCAAGGTGATGCGCGACCTGGGCCTCGTCGAATACCGCGAGCCCTTCGCCCACCTGCTCACCCAGGGCATGGTGCTCAACAACGCCTTCTTCCATAAGCCCGAAGGCGGCGGCAAGAACTACTACTGGGAAAGCGAGATCGACATCCAGAAGGATGCCAAGGGCCAGATCATCGGCGCCACCCTCAAGAAGGATGGCACCGTGCTGGAGCACGAGCTGACCACCATGTCCAAGTCCAAGAACAACGGCGTGGACCCGCAAGCCCTGATCGAGCAGTACGGCGCCGACACCGCCCGCTTCTTCATGATGTTCGCCGCCCCCCCCGAGCAGACCCTGGAATGGTCTGACGCGGGGGTGGAAGGCGCTTACCGCTTCCTCAAGCGGGTGTGGAACTTCGGCCACCTGTTCAACACCGAGATTCGTCCCCTGATCGGGGCCGAGCGGGGGCTGGCCAGCACCAAGCTGGCCGAGCCCCTGGCCGGTCTGCGGCGCGAAATCCACCTGCTGCTCAAGCAGGCCAACTACGATCTGGGCAAGCAGCAGTTCAACACCGTGGCCTCCGCCACCATGAAGATGCTCAACGCCCTCGAGAAGGCCCCCCGCGACAGCGCTCTGGCTGCCGAGGTACTGGAAGAATGCTTCGGCATCCTGCTGCGCGTGCTCTCGCCCCTCACCCCCCACATCAGCCAACATCTGTGGGCCGAGCTGGGTTACGGCAGCGACATCCTCGCCGCCCAATGGCCGGAGCCCCTCGAAGCCGCCCTGGTGCAGGACGAGCTTGAGCTGATGCTCCAGGTGAATGGCAAGCTGCGGGGTTCCCTGCGGGTGGCTGCCGATGCCCCCAAGGATGCCATCGAAGCGGCCGCCCTGGCCCATGAAGCCGCCGTCAAGTTCATGGATGGCAAGGCCCCCAAGAAGGTTGTGGTGGTGCCTGGCCGTCTGGTGAACATCGTCTGCTAAGCTGCAGGCGCCCCACCTGCCTTTTTGTTGTTCAGGCAGGCGGGGCGCCGCCTGGCACTCAGCCAAGATCCGACCCCCAACCCTCTCCAGAAAGAAAGCCGTCCATGAGTCTGCCCTCCGCCTCCCGGCGCCGCACCCTGGCCCTGCTGGGCGCCCTGCCCCTGGCCCTGGCCGGCTGCGGGTTCCAGCTGCGCGGTCCGCGCCCCATGCCCTTCGACTCCATCTATCTGGGGATGTACGAATACTCCGAGCTGGCCACCGCCATCAAGCGCCAGCTGCGGGCCAATGGCAAGACCGAAGTCACCAGCCGCCCCGAAGAAGCCCAGGTACGCCTCGAAGTGCTGGCCGACACCCGCAGTAAGGTCATCATGTCCCTCAACGCCCTGGGCAAGGTGCGCGAGTACCAGCTCAACCAGCGCTTCCGCTTCCGGCTGGTAGACAAGGGCGGCGCCGAGATCATCGGCCCGAGCGAAATCAGCCTGCGCCGGGACATGCCCTATGACGACACCCAGGTGCTCGCCAAGGAACAGGAAGAAAAGCTGCTCTACCAAGACATGCAAAAAGACCTGATCCAGCAGCTCCTGCGCCGTCTGGCCACCGCCCGCATGCCTGGCGCTGCCGACACCCCGCCCCAATCGTGATCCTGCGCCCCGAGCAACTTTCCGCCCACCTGGAAAAGCCCCTCGCGCCCCTCTACCTGCTCCACGGCAACGAACCCCTGCTGGTGCTGGAAGCGGCCGACGCGATCCGCGCCGCCGCCCGGCGCCAGGGCTACACCGAAAGAGAAGTCCTGGTCGCCGGCCAGGGCTTCCGCTGGGACAGCCTACAAAGCGCCGCCGGCAATCTTTCGCTGTTCGGCGAAAGCAAGCTGGTGGATCTGCGCATCCCCAACGGCAAGCCGGGGCGTGAAGGCGGCGAAGCCCTCCAACGCCACGCCCGCCAGCTGGACAGCGGCATCATCACCCTCGTCACGCTCCCCGAACTGGACTGGACGGCCCGCAAGGCGAGCTGGTTTACCGCCCTCACCGAAGCCGGGGTGTGCATCGAACTCAACGCCCCCGAACGGGAACGCCTGCCCGACTGGATCGGCCAACGCCTGGCCCGCCAGCAGCAAAAAGCCAGCGCCGAAGGCCTCGCCTTCATCACCGAACACGTAGAAGGCAATCTGCTCGCCGCCCACCAGGAAATCCTCAAGCTGGGCCTGCTCCAGCCCCCGGGCGAGCTGGATCTGGACACCATTCGCAGCGCCGTGCTCAACGTGGCCCGCTACGACATCGACAGCCTGCGCACCGCCCTCCTCGAAGGCGACCCGGCCCGCTGCAGCCGCCTGCTGGATGGCCTGCGGGGCGAAGGGGAAGCCCCGCCCCTGGTGCTATGGGCCCTCGCCACCGAGGTACGCAGCCTCGCCCGTCTGCGGGCCGGGCTGGATGCAGGGCAGCCCGCAGCGGGGCTGTTCAAGGCCGAGCGGATCTACGACGAACGCCGCCGCCAACGCACCCAAAAGGCCCTGGGGCGCCTTTCTGCCCCCCAATTGCAGGCTTCCATCTTGCACGCGGCCAAAATTGACCGGATGATCAAGGGCCTTGCCGATGGCGACGTGTGGGACGAGTTTTTGATGCTGTGCCTGCGCCTCACCCGTCACGCCCCGGCGACGCCCCGCCGCTGAGGCTTGGGCGCCCTAACCTTAGCCACGCGAAACCCGATGGACATCAAAGAATACATGCAAGGCCTGGGCCGTCAGGCCCGCGCCGCTTCCCGCCTGGTGGCCGCCGCCTCCACCGAAGCCAAGAACCACGCCCTGCTGGCCATGGCCGCCGCCATCCGCAGCCGCGCCCCCGAACTAACCGCCGCCAATCAGCGCGATCTGGAAGAGGCCCGGGCCAACGGCCTGGAGCCGGCCATGATCGACCGCCTCACCCTTTCGGCCAAGGGCATCGAAGGCATGGCCCAGGGGCTGGAGCAGGTCGCCGCCCTGCCTGATCCGGTGGGCGAAATCACCGACATGAAGCGCCGCCCCTCCGGCATCTCGGTGGGCAAGATGCGGGTGCCCCTGGGCGTGATCGGCATCATTTACGAAGCCCGCCCGAACGTGACCGCCGATGCGGCCGCCCTGTGCCTCAAATCCGGCAACGCCGCCATTTTGCGCGGCGGCAAGGAAGCTCTCCATTCCAATCAGGCCATTGCCGAATGCGTGCGCGCCGGCCTTTCCGCCGCAGGCTTGCCCGAAAGCTGCATTCAGGTGGTGGAAACCACCGACCGGACTGCCGTGGGCGAACTGATTGCGATGCCCGAATTCGTAGACGTGATCGTTCCCCGAGGCGGCAAGGGCCTTATCGAACGTATTTCCCGGGATGCGCGGGTGCCGGTGATCAAACACCTTGATGGCAATTGCCACGTTTATGTGGACGAATACGCCGATCCGGCCAAGGCCCTCGCCATCGTCGAAAACGCCAAGACCCAGCGTTATGGCACCTGCAATACCACCGAATCCCTGCTGGTGGATGTGGCCATTGCTGCTGCCCAATTGCCCGCCATCGGGCACATGCTGGCCAGCAAGGGCGTGGAGCTGCGCGCCTGCCCCCAAGCCCTCGCCATCCTGCGGGAAGCCGGCATTGCCGAGGCCCAATTGAAAGAAGCCACCGAAGCCGACTGGAAAGAAGAATATCTGGCACCGATCATCGCGGTGAAGGTCGTGGACGGTCTGGATGCGGCGATTGCCCATATCAATGCCCATTCCTCCGGCCATACCGAAGCCATCGTCAGCGAAAACTACACCCGGGCCATGCGCTTCCTGCGGGAAGTGGATTCCGCCTCGGTGATGATCAACGCCTCCACCCGCTTTGCAGACGGCTTTGAGTACGGTCTGGGGGCCGAAATCGGCATTTCCACCGACAAGATCCACGCCCGGG
>JAJTBM010000215.1 GCA_021286885.1 Rhodocyclales bacterium | reverse complement strand
GCTGAGCGCCGACGTTCTGGGCACAGTCCCCCTCACCGCCCTGCTCCACGACGACCGCCCCGCGCCGGATGCCGAACTCCCCAAGACCGGCGTACCCCTGGGCTGGGAGCGCATGCTTTCCAGCCTCTTCATCCGGGCGCCCGGTTACGGCACCCGCTGCACCACCGTGGCGCTCCTCGATCAGGCGGGCGCCTGGCAGATTCATGAAACCACCTGGAACGCCTGCGGTCAGTGGGCAGGTCGGGTGAGCATGCGCATCCCGCCTGCACGCCTATAATCTCGACCCGACCCGGGCCAAACCCGTAGCCGTAGCCGAAGCCGTAGCCGCTTTCACCCTCCCCAGACTTGAGCCGCGTTGTTTCCATGAGTGCATCTTCCCAGCCGTCCTCCAGCCCCCTGCTTTCCCTGCTGCCCGGCCTCACCGCCCCCGAGCGCCTCAAACCCGGCCAGCGCCTGGATCTGCCCGCCCTGGCCGGTTCGGCAGATGCCCTGGCGATTGCCGGCCTCGCCCAACCGGGCCGCACCCTGCTGGTGATTACCGCCAACCCGCTGGATGCACGCCGGCTGCTGGAAGAACTCGCCTGGCTCGCCCCGGGCCTGCGCACCCACCTGCTGCCCGACTGGGAAACCCTGCCCTACGACAACTTTTCGCCCCACCAGGATCTGATCTCCGAGCGGCTTTCCACCCTCTACGCCATCAGCCGGGGAGAGGCCGACGTGGCCTTGGTACCCGCCACCACCGCCCTGTACCGCATGGGGCCCCCGTCCTTTCTGGCGGCCTACACCTTCTTCCTCAAGCCGAAGGCGCGGCTGGATGTGGAAGGTCTGCGCAAGCAGATGATCCTGGGCGGCTATGCCCACGTGACCCAGGTCATGTCGCCGGGCGAATTCAGCATCCGGGGCGGGCTGGTGGATCTGTACCCCATGGGCTCGGCCCTGCCCTACCGCCTTGATCTGTTCGACGACGAAATCGAAAGCATCAAGACCTTTGATCCGGACACCCAGCGCACCGTGTATCCGGTGCAGGAAATCCGCCTGCTCCCGGCCCGCGAGTTTCCCATGGACGAAGCCGGGCGCACCCGCTTCCGGGGCCGCTTCCGGGAAAGCATCGAAGGCGACCCGACCCGCAGCACCATCTACAAGGATGTGTCCAACGGCATCGCCCCGGCGGGGATCGAGTACTACCTGCCCCTGTTCTTTGACGAAACCGCCACCCTGTTCGACTACCTGCCCGCCGATACCCCGGTGCTGCTGCACCGCAACGTCTCGGGCGCAGCCGAAGATTTCTGGAAGGAAGCCCGCAGCCGCCACAAGCTGCTGGGCGGCGACAAGGCCCGGCCCATCCTGCCCCCCGAGCAGCTGTTTGTACCTGCCGAACACTTCTTCACCCGGCTCAAGGACTTGCGTCGGCTGAGCATCCCCGAAGGCGTGGCCGAGGGCCCGGCCCGGGGGCTGCCGGATGTGTCGGTGGAGCGCAAGGCCAGCGATCCGCTGCATCGCTTCAAGCAGTTTTGCGCCGTGTTTGGTGGCCGGGTGCTGGTGCTGGCCGAGTCTGCCGGGCGCCAGCAGACCATCACCGAATACTTTGCCGAATACGGCCTCAAGCCCAGCCCCTGTGCGGATCTGGGCGGTTTTGTGGCGGGCGATGCGCCCCTGGCCCTGGCCACCGGCCCCCTGGGCGGCGGCTTCATCCTGCCGGAAGCCGGGCTCGCTGTTGTCACCGAAAGCGAGCTATACGCCGCCACCGCCCGCACCCGCCAGAAGCGCGACAACCGCAAGGCCGCCAGCGTTGAAGGCTGGCTGCGGGATCTGTCCGAACTGAAACCCGGCGACCCGGTGGTCCACGCCAGCCACGGCATTGGCCGTTACATGGGCCTGGTGCACATGAACCTGGGCGAAGGCGATGCCGAGTTCCTGCACCTGGAGTACGCCAACGGCGACAAGCTCTACGTGCCGGTGTCCCAGCTGCATGTGATCACCCGCTACGCCGGGGCCGACCCGGAAGGCGTCAGCCTCCACGCCCTGGGCAGCGGCCAGTGGGAAAAAGCCCGCAAGAAAGCCGCCATGCAGGTGCGCGATACCGCCGCCGAGCTCCTCGCCCTCTACGCCCAGCGGGCCGCCCGCAAGGGGCACGCCTTCGACTTCAAGCAGCACGATCTGGAAGCCTTTGCCGACGGCTTCGGCTTTGAAGAAACCCCCGACCAGCTCGCCGCCATCAATGCCGTGGTGGCCGACATGCGCTCGGGCCGGCCCATGGACCGGCTGGTGTGTGGCGACGTGGGCTTTGGCAAGACCGAAGTGGCCCTGCGCGCCGCCTTCATCGCGGTGGCCGACGGCAAACAGGTGGTCGTGCTGTGCCCCACCACCCTGCTCGCCGAACAGCATTACCAGACCTTCGCCGACCGCTTCGCCGATTGGCCCATCCGGGTGGCCGAGCTGTCACGCTTCAAGAGCGCCAAAGAGCAAACCGAAGCCATCAAGCAGCTGGGCGAGGGCAAGGTGGATATCCTCATCGGCACCCACCGGCTGCTGCAAAAGGATGTGAGCTTCAAGCGCCTGGGGCTGGTCATCATTGATGAAGAACACCGCTTCGGGGTGCGCCAGAAAGAATCCCTCAAGGCCCTGCGCAGCGAGGTGGACATCCTCACCCTTACCGCCACCCCCATCCCCCGCACCCTGGGCCTGGCCCTGGAAGGGCTGCGGGAGTTTTCGGTGATCGCCACCGCGCCGCAAAAGCGCCTCGCCATCAAGACCTTCGTCCAGCCCCACAGCAAGGGCATCGTGCGCGAAGCGGTGCTGCGCGAGTTCAAGCGCGGCGGTCAGGTGTACTTCCTGCACAACGAAGTCGACACCATCGAAAATATGCGCCAGGCCCTGCAAGAGCTGCTGCCCGAAGCGCGCATCGCAGTGGGCCACGGCCAGCTGCCCGAGCGCGAGCTGGAGCGGGTGATGCGCGACTTCACCACCCAGCGGGCCAACCTGCTGCTGTGCACCACCATCATCGAAACCGGGATCAACATCCCCAGCGCCAACACCATCATCATCAACCGGGCCGACCGCTTCGGCCTTGCCCAGCTGCACCAGCTGCGGGGCCGGGTCGGGCGCTCCCACCACCAGGCCTACGCCTACCTGCTCACCGACGCCCACGCCAAGCCCACCGCCCAGGCCCAGAAACGCCTGGAGGCCATCAGCATGATGGAGGAGCTGGGCTCCGGCTTCTATCTGGCCATGCAGGATCTGGAAATCCGGGGCGCGGGCGAAGTGCTAGGCGACAACCAGTCTGGCGAAATCCAGCAAGTGGGGATGAGCCTTTACACCGAGATGCTGAAACGGGCAGTGCGCGATCTGCAACAAGGCCGCGAACCGGATCTCACCCAGCCCCTGGACGTGACCTCCGAAATCAAGCTCCACGCCCCCGCCCTGCTGCCCAACGATTACTGCTCCGACGTCCAGGAACGCCTGACCCTCTACAAGCGCCTCGCCAACTGCGAGCAGGCCGACGAGCTCCAGGCCATCCAGGAAGAGCTGATCGACCGCTTCGGCGAACTCCCGCCCCAGACCCGCGCCCTGCTCGACACCCCCCGGCTGCGCATGCTGGTCAAGCCCTACGGCGTCGCCAAACTGGACGCCTCCGAAAGCCAGATCAGCCTGCAGTTCGGCCCCACCGCCCCCATCGACCCGGTGAAGGTCATCATGCTGATTCAGAAAGATCGCAGCCTCAAAATGCAGGGGCCGGATAAGCTGGTCAAAAAGGTCAGCACCCCCGATATGCGGCTGCGCACCCTGGAAATCAAGAAACTGCTGGAGGCCGTGGCGGCTTAAACCCCCAGACATCAGGAGATGCCCATGGGTGATCACCCCGAATATGAGATTGGCGAGCTCCTGCTCTGCGCCCTGTTCATGGTGGGCGCGGGCACCAGCCTGCTATGGGCTGCGGCATCCTTTTCTCAGGGAGAACACTTTAGCGCGGTGGAGGGTGCCGGTCTGGGGCTGGCGTTTTTGAGCGGCGGCACCAGCCCCACCAAATACCTGATGGATTGCCTCACCTTCCCGTTCTCGCTGGTGGAACATTCAGGTCGGGAAACGCCCCTCACCGTGCTTGCCGGCTATGGGGGGCTGGTGATGGGCTGCGTGGGAGCGGCGGGGAATTACTGGAGTTAGTTGGAAACGGCTACCATGAGCTGTCGATGTTTGCAGACTACACTTAAGCTCATTGACGCCAGCCAGCTGCCCGCACAAACAGCAAAGACCCCGAAAGGATGCCCATGCGACCGTCTGTGGCACTCGCCCTGAAACGCAACGCAATACGCGAAACCGTCAGCCGCTTCCGCAGCGCCAATCCCCGCATTTTTGGCTCTGTGCTGAATGGAACGGATCAAGACGGGAGCGACCTCGACCTCCTGGTGGATGCCCTCCCTGGCGCCACCTTGCTGGATCTGGGGGATCTGGAAGATGCGCTGCAATCGCTTCTTGGCATTGAGGTGGAGGTGTGCACCCCTGGCGACCTTCCCGCGAAATTCCGCGCCCAGGTGCTGGCCACTGCCCAGCCCGTGTGAAGGCATGAATCGGCTACCTGACTACTTGGCCCATATGGCACACGCTGCTGAAGACGCATGCAGCTTTGTCGAAGGGATGAATAAGCAGGATTTTCTACTGGATAAACGCACCCAGCAGGCAGTCATCATGAGCCTCATCATCATTGGCGAAGCTGCAACCAAGGTGATGGACAGCTATGCCGCGTTTCCCCAAAACCACCCCAACGTACCGTGGCGCAGTATGCGAAACATGCGCAATCGCATGGCCCATGGCTATTTCGAGATCAACCTCGACGTGGTCTGGGATACCGTTCAAGCGTGGCTGCCCGATTTGCTCCAGCAACAGCCCTCCGTACGCCTGGATGCAGAATCCCTCGGAGGCTGAGCGCCTGCCCCGGCCCGGCAAAAACCGGGCTGGGTTAGGTCGGGCGTCTACAGCCCCATAATCAGCTTAAACCACAGCTTGTCACCCCCTGGGCGGTTTTCGACCTGGGTTTCGTGGTGCCATTGGGCGATCAGGTGGGTGCCGGTGGGGGTGGAATACTTGATGCTGGGGCCGTAGGCGAGTACCTGGCCCTTGTTGCCGTCGCCCACCACCGCACCGTTCTGCACATCCCGGGTGAGCTGCTTGAGGTAATACCCGCTGATTCCCACCGCCCAGGGGCCGAAATGGCGGCCCAGGGTGTAATCCATGTGAAACTCGTTGCCCGAGCGGTAGTCGGTGGCGCTGTTCTTGGCCTTGATGTTGTACATGAACTTGCTCGACACCTCCCAGCCGTCTTTCCCGAGGTAGCTGAAGGCGAGGATGGGTTCGGCGCTGGCGTAATGGGCGCCCAGGTTGGCGGCATCGTTCTTGTCGTAGGCGCCCGTGGGCAGGTTGATGTCCAGCCCGGCCGCGTAGTGCCATTCGGGGCCGTGCCAGGCCAGAATGATGGGGTTGAGGGTGATGTCGCCCAGCCCACTCTTGTTGTGGCGTCCGCCCGGGGTTTCCACCGTCAGCTGCACCAGCGGCACGATCACATGCCAGGCCCAGTCGGCGCCCCAGATTTTTTGTTGGGTGACGTGCACGTAGCGCAGGGCGTCGAACCAGGCGTCCAGCTTGACCGCATCCACTTTGTTGCTGCCCGCATAGGGGTGGGCGTTGTAGTGGCCGGCGTAATTGATGAAGTAATCGCCC
>JAJTBM010000214.1 GCA_021286885.1 Rhodocyclales bacterium | reverse complement strand
TGGTCTTGGTGTCGAACAGCAGGCGGCCGATCAGGGTGCTCTTGCCGTCATCGACCGAGCCGCAGGTCAGGAAGCGCAGCAGGCCGCGGTCTTCAACATGTTGGGCGCTCATTTAGAAGTAACCCTCTTTCTTGCGTTGTTCCATGGAGGCTTCGCTGGTCTGGTCATCCAGACGGGTGGCGCCGCGCTCGGTGATCGTGGTGGTGGCGGTTTCGAGCACGATCTTCTCGACGGTGTCGGCATCAGACTCCACCGGGGCGGTGCAGGAGATGTCGCCCACGGTGCGGAAGCGCACTTGCAGGTCGATGATCTCTTCGCCTGCCTTGGGCAGGTTGGTCAGCTCGCCGTTCATCAGCGGCACATTGACCGGAACGATGCTGCCCTGGCGCATCACCACCGGGCGGGTGTGGGCGAAGTAGATGCTGGGCAGTTCGAGCTGTTCGCGCTCGATGTATTGCCACACATCCATTTCAGTCCAGTTGGAGATGGGGAAGGCGCGGATGTTCTCGCCCTTGTGGGAGCGGGCGTTATAGAGGTTCCACAGCTCGGGGCGCTGGTTCTTCGGGTCCCATTGGCCGAATTCGTCGCGGAAGCTCATGATCCGCTCCTTGGCCCGGGCCTTTTCTTCATCGCGGCGGGCGCCGCCGATGCAGGCGTCAAAGCCGAACTCTTCGATGGCTTCAAGCAGGGTCACGGATTGGTGCTTGTTGCGGGACTCGTTCTCGCTCTTGAGCACTACGGTGCCACGCTTCATGGAGTCTTCGACCGAGCGCACGATCAGGCGTTCGCCCAGCTCGGCGGCGCGCTTGTCGCGGAACTCGACCACTTCCTTGTAGTTGTGGCCGGTGTCGATGTGCATCAGGGGGAAGGGGAACTTGCCCGGGCGGAAGGCCTTTTCGGCGATCCGCAGCATGCAGATCGAGTCCTTGCCGCCGGAGAACAGCAGCACCGGGTTGCTGCACTGGCCGGCCACTTCACGCATGATGTGGATGGCTTCGGATTCGAGCCAGTCCAGGTGGCTCAGGGTCTGTTTGGTGAGCGTCGACATTGCTTTACTCAGTTGATGTGTGTGTGCTGCGCGTCGTGGTGAAGGCGATGCTGCCGCTTACTTCTTGACGTGCAGGCCGCATTCCTTGGTTTCGGGATTTTCCCACCACCAGCGTCCGGCGCGAACGTCTTCGCCAATGCTGACGGGTCGGGTGCACGGGGCGCAGCCAATGCTCGGGTAGAACTTGTCGTGGAGCTGGTTGTAGGGCACCTTGTTGAGGCGGATGTAGGCCCAGACTTCCTTCTCGGTCCACTCGGAAAGCGGATTGAACTTCACCAGCCCGTTGCCTTCATCGAACTGGCGCTTGGGCAGATCGGTGCGGGTGGTGGATTGCTGGGCGCGCAGGCCGGTGATCCAGGCCTGCTTGCCGGCCAGAGCGCGGCCCAGGGGTTCCACCTTGCGGGCGTGGCAGCAGGCCTTGCGTAGCTCGACGCTGTCGTAGAAGGCGTTGATGCCGTTGTCCCGGGTGAAGGCTTCGATGGCCGTGTGGTTCGGGTAGTAGAACTTGAGCTTGAGCCCGTAGTGCTCCTGCACCTTGGCCATCAGGTCGTAGGTTTCCAGGGGCAGGCGGCCGGTATCCAGCGAAAAGATCTCGATGGGCAGGCAGCTGGTGCAGATCACGTCGGTCAGCACCATGTCTTCGGCCCCCAGGCTGTTGGCCATGGTGATGGAAGGCAGCTCGGCGGCCCAGCCGGCCAGGTCGGCCTTCAGTTGGGCGACCTTGGCTTCCAGGCTGGCCAGCAGGGCCGGATCGTCGAGCTTGGGGTTCTGGTTCGGATGCATGGCGGGGTATCTCGCTCAGGCGGCGCGCTGGGCGCGGCGGAACAGGGGAGAGGCTTCATCCACGGCGGCCTGATAGGGGCTGGAGAAGTCCTTGAAGCTGGCCAGGGCGGCTTCCAGCTGGGTGTCGGTGTATTTGCCGGCCTTGGGCTGGAGAACATCGAAGCCGCAGCGCTGCATGAAGAAGAACTGGTCGCGCATCACGTCGCCAATGGCGCGGATTTCGCCCTTGAAGCCGTAGCGGGTGCGCAGCAGGGCGGCGCCCGAGTAGGCCCGGCCATCGGTGAACTTGGGGAAATTCAGGGCCACGGCACCGATGCTGTCCAGGTCTTCGGCCAGGTCTTCAACGCTTTCATGGCTGTCCAGCCACACGCCCAGGCCGGCACGGCCAGCGAGGGTGTTCTTGTGGGCTTGCCACACGGCCAGGGGGATGAAAACCGGGCCTTCCGGCAGGTTCAGCGCTTCCGGGGCCTGGCCTTCGTCCAGCACCAGGATTTGGGCGGCGTCGTCGATCACGCAGCCGTTCTTGATGATCTTGGGCATGTTTACTTCCTTTCGGGGGCGGCGGCGCCATACACGCCGAGCTTGAAGGGGTCGAGGCCGATGCGGCGGACGGTTTCGATGAAACGCTCGCCAGCGGTACGCTGGGCCACAAACACGTCCACGATCTTGCTGATCACGTCCGGCACATCGGCGGCGGCAAACGAGCGGCCAATCACCTTGCCCAGGCTGGTCTGGTTGCCCTGGCTGCCGCCGAGGCTGACCTGATACCACTCCTCGCCGTTCTTATCGACGCCGAGGATGCCGATGTGGCCCACGTGGTGGTGGCCGCAGGAGTTCATGCAGCCGGAGATGTTGAGCTCCAGGTCACCCAGGTCGTGCAGGTAGTCCAGATCGTCGAAGCGGGCCTGGATGGCCAGGGCGATGGGGATGGACTTGGCGTTGGCCAGGGCGCAGAAGTCGCCCCCCGGGCAGCTGATGATGTCGGTCAGCAGGCCGAAGGTGGGGGTGGCGAGGCCGTTGGCACGCAGCACTTCCCACAGGGCGAACAGGTCGGACTGGCGCACGTCGGCCAGCACCATGTTCTGTTCGTGGGTGGTGCGCAGTTCGCCAAAGCTGTAGCGGTCGGCCAGGTCGGCCACCAGATCAAACTGATCGGAGGTGATGTCGCCGGGGGCCACGCTGGGGTTCTTCAGGGACACGATCACGATGGCGTAACCGGGCACCTTGTGGGCCAGCACATTGCGCTTCATCCAGGCGTTGAAGGCCGGGTTGGCGGCGCGTTGGGCTTCAAGGCCGGCATCGGTGGCGGGCAGCTCAGCGTAGGCGGGGCTGGTGAAGTAGGCGCTCACCCGGGCCACTTCGGCCTCGGTCAGGGTGCGCGGGCCGTCCTTGCTGTGGGCCCATTCCTCTTCCACCTGACGGCGGAATTCTTCGATGCCCAGGGCCTTGACCAGAATCTTGATCCGGGCCTTGTACAGGTTGTCGCGGCGGCCATGCAGGTTATAGACCCGCAGAATGGCTTCGCAGTAGGTGAGGATGTGCTGCCAGGGCACGAAGGCGCTGATCTCTTCACCGATGATCGGCGTCCGGCCCAGGCCGCCGCCCACCAGCACGCGGAAACCGATTTCGCCGGCTGCGTTGCGACGCAGATCCAGGCCGATATCGTGGCACTGGATCACGGCGCGGTCGTTCTGGGCGCCGTTTACGGCGAACTTGAACTTGCGCGGCAGGAAGGCGAATTCGGGGTGCAGGGTGCTCCACTGGCGCAGGATTTCAGTCCAGGGGCGGGGGTCGATCACTTCATCGGCGATCACGCCGGCAAAGGGGTCGGAAGTGATGCTGCGGATACAGGCACCAGAGGTCTGGATGGCGTGCATCTCCACCTGGGCCAGCTCGGCCAGCATCTCGGGCACGTCCTTGATGGCGGGCCAGTTGTACTGGATGTTCTGGCGGGTGCTCACGTGCACATAGCCCTTGTCGTACTTGCGGGCCAGGGCGGCCAGGGTACGGGCCTGCGTGCTGGACATCAGGCCGTAGGGTACGGCCACCCGCAGCATGGGGGCGTGGCGTTGCACGTAGAGGCCGTTTTGCAGGCGCAGGGGACGGAATTCGTCGTCGGTCAGCTCACCGGCTAGGTAGCGGCGGGTCTGGTCGCGGAACTGGGCCACACGTTCGTCGACGATCTGCTGGTCGTAGGGGTCGTAACGGTACATTTCGGATTCCTGGTTTTGTTCTCGGGCCCAGTGTCAGGCCGCAATCAACTTGCTGCCGACCAAGACCAGCATGGTTGCCAGAATCGGACGCAGCACCCGGTCGGGCACCCGGGTGGAAATATGGCTGCCCAGCCAGATACCCGGCAGGGAACCGATCAGCAGGCTGCCCAACAGCGACCAGTCCACACTTCCCAGGAACCAGTGGCCGATGCCAGCCACCAGGGTCAGGGGCACGGCGTGGGCAATATCGCTGCCGACGATACGGATGGTCGGCAGACGCGGATACAGGAAGAACAGCGCACTCACGCCCAGCGCGCCCGCACCCACCGAGGAGATGGACACCAGCACACCGAGCACGGCACCCGTCAGCACAGTGAGGGCTGCGGTGCGACGCGGATTATCCACCCCGCCGCTGCGTTTGAGGGCATAGGCCTGGATCTGTTTGCGCAGGATGATAGCGATAGCCGTCAGCAGCAGTGCCACACCCAGCATCACTTTGATCAGCCCGATGGCGCCACCGATGCCACCGGGGGCCAACCAGGTGATCAGCGCAAGGGTCAGCGCCGAGGCCGGGATGCTACCTGAGGCGAGGCGTCGGGTCACAGTCCAATCCACGGTGCCCTTCATGCCATGGGCCAGGGTGCCCCCAGCCTTGGTGATGGCGGCGTAGAGCAGATCGGTGCCGACGGCCACCGAAGGATTGATGCCGAACAGCAGCACCAGCAGCGGGGTCATCAACGAGCCGCCGCCCACGCCGGTCAGACCGACAATGGCGCCAACGGAGAAACCGGCTACGGTGTAGGCAATGGACATGGGTACAGCTCCCCAGAATTTCTTTGTGCGGCGCATCGTACTGGGGGAGGTTAGATTTAAGAAGCGGGTGTGGGTTAAACTCAAAGAACAAAAAGTTATATGCAGCCGCTTATAAGCGTTTATAAGCCTTGCGTGTTCGCCCATGTGAGCGCATTTGGGCCAGGAAGGTCATCCATGAATATCCAGCAACTCCGTTACGTTCTTGAAGTGGTGCGCCATGGGCTGAATGTCTCCGAGGCCGCCGATGCCTTGTTTACGTCCCAGCCGGGGGTTTCCAAGCAGATTCGTTTGCTGGAAGAGGAGCTGGGCGTGGAGATTTTCGTGCGCCATGGGAAGCGTCTGGTGGAAGTCACCGACCCGGGGCGCCAGGTGTTGCAGATCGCCGAGCGCATGCTGCTGGATGTGGACAACCTGCGCCAAGTGGGGGCGGAGTTCAGTAATGAGGCGAGCGGCAGCCTGTCGATTGCCACCACCCACACCCAGGCCCGCTACAACCTGCCGCCGGTGATCCGGGCCTTCATGGCCCGTTACCCGAACGTGCGGCTTTCCCTGCACCAGGGCAGCCCGCGCCAGGTGTGCGAATACGTGCTCTCGGGGGAGGCGGACATCGCCATCGCCACCGAGGCCATCGCCGAGAACGAAGAACTGGTGATGCTGCCCTGCCACCAGTGGAACCGCTGCGTGATCGCCCCGGTGCGCCACCCCATTTTGAACGAGCACCCGCTCACCCTGGAAAGCATCGCCCGCTATCCCATCATCACCTACGATTTTGCGTTCACCGGACGTAATCAGATCAACAAGGCCTTCCTCGGGCGGGGGCTCAAGCCGAATGTGGTACTCACCGCCATCGACTCGGACATCA
>JAJTBM010000213.1 GCA_021286885.1 Rhodocyclales bacterium | reverse complement strand
CGGTGGCCATGCTGCCGACGATGGTGGCGCCCACCAGCACCAGCACGAAGGGGCCATCGGCGCCTTCAAACACGCACACCACCCGCTCATTGCGCGCAAACAGCCCGGGCACGCCCCGGGCGGTGGTGGGGTTCACCGAGAACAGTTCGCCCGGGACGTGGATCATCCGGGTGAGGCGCCCCTCACAGGGCATGTGGATGCGGTGGTAATCCCGGGGGCTCAGGTAGAGGGTGGCGAATTCGCCTTCCACAAACTGCACCGCCAGATCCCGGTCGCCGCCCACCAGGGCCTGGATGGAATAGCTGTGGCCCTTGGCCTGGAAGATCTGGTCGCGCTCGATGTGGCCAAACTGGCTGATCGCCCCATCCACCGGGCAGATGTAGTCGGCATCGGCCAGGGGGCGGGCGCCCGGCTTGAGGGGGCGGGTAAAGAATTCGTTGAAGCTTGGGTAGCTGGCGATGTCCGGGTTGGCCGCCTCGGCCATGTTCACCCCGTAGCGCCCCACAAACCAGCGGATTACCGAGGTGGTCAGGCTGCCCGCCTGGGCGCTGGCCAGTTTGCCGGCAAGAGTGGTCAGGAGCTGCTTGGGCAGCAGGTATTGGGGCAAAACGGCAAGACGGTCGGACACGGTGGGGGCTTCCGGCAGGAGTGACAAAGCCCCGGATTATAGCGGGGGCCCACCCGCCTCCGGGGCGCCCGCTGCCGGCGAAATGGGAAACACCCGGTCGTAGAGGATGTTGTAGACGAAGGCATAGCCCGTGTAAGCGAGGGCCAGGCCAATATCGGCCACCAGCGCATCCCACCAGCCCAGGCCCGTCCACAGCACGATGACGGGGAGCGTCATGAGCAGCAATCCCCCTTCAAAGCCGATGGCGTGGGCGGCCCGCAGCAGCCAGGGGCGCTGGTCGGCGCTGCGCCCGGTGATCCGCCCCTCGACCCAGTCGAAGCCGGTGTTATAAACCGCGTTCCAGACGGATGCGATCAGGGCCAGCACCGCGAGCAGGCCCAGGGAGCTTTCGGCCGGCTGGCCCGAGAGCCAGCAAAAAGGCGGCGTAATGAGGATCAGGCCACCCAGTTCAAACAGGATGACTTGGCGGATACGGTCGCGCAGGGTGCGCATGGGCGGAGCGGCAGACATGGATGTTGGGGTGTTGAGGCGTTGGGGCCTTTTGAGGGCGCCGGAATGCAAAAGATTGGCCTGGATGGACAGGCGCGGAGGGGAGAAGTTTAACCTCCGGCGCGAGAGGGGCTAAACTCCCGTCAAAATTGTATACACCAATCGACCCACCGGGCTTCCGCCATGCCTGCTGAACTGAACTGTAGCCTCCTGCCCCATCCCACCAGCCCGGCCACCCCCGGAGAAAGCCTGGAAGTGACCCTGCGCCCCGATGGCCAGGGGGGGCTCCAGCTCCACTACCTGCTCAAGGGCGCCTTTGCCAACTGGCAGCTGCCCAGCGGCAATCTGGACCCCAAGCGCCTGTGGGCCGCCACTTGCTTTGAGCTGTTTGTAGGCAGCCCGGGCAGCAGCCTGTATCGGGAATTCAATTTCTCGCCCACCGGCCAGTGGATGCGCTTTGATTTCAGCGATTACCGCCAGCACAGCGGCTCGGGCCGAGGCCCGGCACCGGCCCTGCACTGGGAGCAAAGCCCGGATGCCCTCAGTTTGTGGGTCTTTCTGCCCGCCGCCACGCTGCCCCCTGGGCCGCGCCAGCTGGGGATTACCGCCGTGGTGCTGAACGCCGCCGGCCAGCCCGCTTACTGGGCCCTGGCCCATCCCACGCCCCGGCCTGATTTCCATCATCGGGGTGGCTGGACGATTAATCTTTAGATCCGCCACCTTCTAATATCTTTCAGAAGCCTTCGGGCTTTTGGCTTTTTCACGTTTGCACCTTTGAACGTTTGCACGGTTTCAAGCACTCCCATGATCCAGTTTGGTCTTGACCGCCTGCTGGCCGATCCGGCCCTGCGGCGTCCCCTGGCCGGGCGGCGCGTTGCGCTGCTCGCCCACCCCGCCTCCCTCACCCGTGACCTGACCCACGCCCTGGACGCCCTCGCGGCCCTGCCCGACATCCAGCTGAGCGCCGCCTTTGGCCCCCAGCACGGGCTGCGCGGCGACAAGCAAGACAACATGGTGGAGTCAGAAGACTTCCTCGACCCGCGCCTGGGCATTCCGGTGTTCAGCCTGTACGGCGAGGTGCGCCGCCCCACTGCGCGGATGATGGACAGCTTTGATGTGCTGCTGGTGGATCTGCAGGATCTGGGCTGTCGCATCTACACCTTCATCACCACCCTGCGCTATGTGCTGGAAGCCGCCGCCCGCCACGGCAAGGAAGTGTGGGTGCTGGATCGCCCCAACCCGGCGGGCCGCCCGGTGGAAGGCAACCTGCTGCGCCCCGGCTGGGAAAGCTTCGTGGGCGCCGGCCCCTTGCCCATGCGCCATGGGCTGACCATGGGCGAGCTGGGTCACTGGTTCATCCAGACCCTGGGCCTCACGGTGGAATACCGGGTGATCGAAATGGCCGGTTGGGCGCCCGAAGCAGCCCCCGGCTACGGCTGGCCGGGGGCCGAGCGCAGCTGGGTCAATCCCAGCCCGAACGCCCCCAATGTGTCCATGGCCCGGGCCTATGCCGGCACCGTGATGCTGGAAGGCACCACCCTGTCGGAAGGGCGCGGCACCACCCGGCCCCTGGAGCTGTTCGGCGCCCCCGACCTGCCCGCCCGCGACATCATCACCGGGATGCAGGCCCTGGCCCCCGCCTGGGTGCAGGGCTGCCGGCTGCGGGAATGCTGGTTCGAGCCCACCTTCCACAAACACGCCCGCCAGCTGTGCACTGGGGTGCAGATCCATGTGGAAGACCCGACCCACTACGACCACGCCGCCTTCCGCCCCTGGCGCCTCCAGGCCCTGGCCTTCAAGCTGATCCGCCAACTGCGCCCGGACTACCCCCTGTGGCGGGATTTTCCGTACGAATACGAAAACGACCGGCTCGCCATCGACCTCATCAACGGCGCCCCACTGTTGCGCGAGTGGGTGGATGATGCAGCCGCCACCCCCGCCGATTTGGAAGCCTTCGCGGCACCGGATGAAGCGGCCTGGGAAGAAACCCGGCGGCCATTCTTGTTGTATTAGCCCTAGCCCTTGGCTTTAGGTTTAGGCCAAAACATGTATTAGGCGTTCTTAGGAATAATTCGGAGTTATTTTGAATCCCCATGAAAAAACCGAGGCATTGGCCTCGGTTTTTTTGTGCCCGGCCTCTGGGGCCGCACTGGCATTACTGGCTCAAGCCACGGCGCGCAGGGTCACTTCGGTGTCCACCCGCCCAATCACCTTTTGCAGGCCGCGCCGGGCGTGGGTGTTGAGCACCAAGGGCGCCATCAGATTGGCACTGACCGGCGCCTCGTTGTTGGCCGCCTCATCATTGCGCCGCATGATGAGCAGCACGCTCACATCTTCGGAGCGTTCGAGCTGGAGGGTATTCACCTCGTCATCGCTCAGGGGAAATTCGTAGTTCAGACCCAGAAAATCTGGGGTGGTCACGGTGAAGGCCACATCCAGGTCATCCAGGCTTTGCAGCAGGAAAAGGCGCGGCGCGGCGCTTTCCATGTGCAGCAGGGTAAAGCGCTGGCAATTTTCAAAGCCCGGCATCCCAGCCGGGAAATTGATGATGCGGTCGGATGCGACATCCAGTTCACCGACAACGGGGCTGACGATCTTCATGGTGGCCGTTCTTTCCATTGCGTTGTGGTTGGTAATCAGGGGGATGTTGTCTCCTCGCACCCGCCCTCAGCACCGCCATCGTATGCGCATCCTCGGGCGAATGGCCTTGGGAATAAGAGGGTTTTTGGGGGCTTTATTTCGGGGACAGGGGGGGATTTGTTCTGGGGATCAAAGGACTGTACCTTGGTGCCATCAGGGATGTTCGTTGCATGGGCTAGCGCCCAGAAGCGCGTGCTGTTCATGCGATCAACCCGTCGGTGCTGTACAGTCGCGTCAGAATCAGGCTGTGCGCCATCATCTGGGTCGGGTACAACGGACGCCACCCCACACGCTGACCGGCCGAGGCGCGCTGTGATCGAACGCTGCCGTCAGCCTTGTGACATGAATATACGAATTACGAATCGCTGGCGACAAGCGGATCGGTTGGCGGTTGTTATCCCATTTGTGTAAATGATCGCAAATTTGGTTTTGCACTTAACTCTGGAGTTCGCCATTTATAAGCGAAATTGTGCCAATTGAGCAAGGAGGGTGCAAGGCAAGTGGGGGGGCAGCAAGTGCTTGTTTAAAATAGAATACTGTGGACTGCTGCAAAGAAAATTGGTTCCATTTCGGTAAAATAAAATGAATATTGATGAGCTTAAAAATAGGGCAATCGCCCTGGAGGCTGCGCTTCAAGCCAATAAAGATAAATCGCCGGATATTTTTTCGTTGTTAAGTTATGCGCCTTTGGTTAGTGCGATAAATCGGGCTAAAGATATGCAAATCACTCAGCCTGAGGAGTTGCCAAGCGCAGGGTATTGGGTGTTTGAGACCGAAATTCAGAGTTTTCCAGAGGTTGAATTGGCTTTTTCAAGATTTCACTTAATGCTTCGTGGATTGGATGCATAACGAAATGACTGGTACGTCACGGTTTCTATCTAAAAGGGTCAGCATCATTTTTAAATTCAAAATGATGCTGACCCCTTTGTTTCTACACGGCAGGCAAGACCCGCGACCCGCGGATGCAAGCCCTGGCAGCCGCCAGTGCGGGGCTGAATCTCTGCAACTGTCGCATCCCGTACAATTGTATTGTCTTCGATGGAATAGATGTGGGTGGGAAGCGTACCAGTCTTTCATGGCCTGCATCGGCGTTTTGCTCTTGAGTGCCGACTGGGGCAATTGATGGGTGGTTTCCAGTGCTGTCCTGAATAAAACCTGCACTCGATCCAAAACAAAAGGGCACCCCAGAGAGTTCTGGGATGCCCTTTTGGGTATTTCAGGCCTGCCAACCCTTGGCTGGGTTGGCGGGCTTAGGGGTGGCGCTTAGTCTTGGCGACGGAAGCTGCGGCCTTCGCCCCGGGGGCGGTCGCTGCGGCCGCCGAAGTCGCGGCGCGGGGCGTCGCTACGGGGGGCGCGGCGTTCGCCGCCGAAGTCGTTGCGGCGCTCACCGCCGAACTCACGGCGTTCGCCGTAGCCGGTGTGGTTGCCGTGTTCGCTGCGGGGGCGGTCGCCGAATTCGCGACGCTCACCACCAAACTCGCGGCGGCCTTCGCCCTGGCTTTGGCTTTGGCCATGACCCCAGCCACGGCTCTGACCGTGGCCCTGGCCTTGACCCTGGCCGAAGCGGGGGGCGCGCTTGTCGCCGTAACCGCCACCGCCGTTGCCCCGGTTGCCACCGAAGCCACGGCCATCGCGCCGGCCACCGCCCGGACGGCGTTCGTCGGCGGGCAGGGTGGAGCGGGGTTCCAGACCGGGCAGGGTGTGCACGGCCAGGGGTTGGCGGGTGTAGCGTTCGATGGCGCGCAGCAGGCGCACGTCACGGCGTTCGGCCAGGCTGATGGCCACGCCGGAGGCGCCGCCCCGGCCAGTACGGCCAATGCGGTGCACGTAGTCGGCTGCAACCTTGGGCAGGTCGTAGTTGATCACGTGGCTGATGCTGCGCACGTCGATACCCCGGGCGGCCACGTCGGTGGCGATCAGCACGCGCAGATGACCGCGACGCAGTTGATCCAGGGTGCGGGTGCGCATGCGCTGGTTCATGTCGCCGTGCAGGGCGGCAAC
>JAJTBM010000212.1 GCA_021286885.1 Rhodocyclales bacterium | reverse complement strand
CGGGTTTCTCCACTGCCGAGCAGATCAGCAATCTCTCGGGGCGTGGCGTGGGCATGGATGTGGTCAAGCGCAACATCCAGGCCCTGCGCGGTACGGTGGATCTGGAAAGCGTGGAAGGGCAGGGCACCACGGTGCGCATCCGCCTGCCTCTGACCCTGGCCATCATCGACGGTTTCCTGATCGGGGCGGGGCCTTCTTCGTATGTGGTGCCCCTGGAACAGGTGGTCGAGTGCATTGAGCTGCCCGAGGGTGCCAAGGAAAACCTGTCGGCGAGCTACCTGAATCTGCGCGGTGAGGTTTTGCCCTTCATCCGGTTGCGGGATCTGTTCGAGATCCCGGGTGAACCGCCCCGGCGTGAAAACGTGGTGGTGGTCCAGTACGCGGGCGAACGCGCCGGCCTGGTGGTGGATCAGCTGTTTGGCGAGTTCCAGACCGTGATCAAGCCCCTGGGCAAGGTTTTCAGCCATATCCGCTGCATCGGCGGCTCCACCATTCTGGGCAGTGGAGAAGTGGCCCTCATTCTGGATGTGCCGGGGCTGGTCCGGCATGTGACCACCCGGGACGGCCAGGCCCATCTACCCAAGTCGGCTTCTGTGCAAGCCTGATGTATCCATGTCTCGTAAGGAGAGCAACATGACCGTAACCCGCAAGATGATGTTGTTGCTGGGCGCCGCCGTCCTGGGTGTGCTGATCCTGGCCGTCACCGGGCTGTACCAGATGCAGCGCATCTATGAAGTCACCAACTACACCAACGTCAACACCGTTCCCAGCGTGCTGGTGATTGATGAGGCGGCGGCCCCGGCAGCCGTGCTGCGTACCCAGGTGTGGCAGCACATGTCCCAGACTGAGCAGGCCCGCATGGCCGAAATCGAGCAACGCATCACTAACAACCGCCAGAAAGTGGCGGATGCGCTTAAAAAATACGAAGGTCTGATCAGCGATGAGAAAGACCGGGCCCTGCTGGCCGCCGACCAGAAGGCCCTGGCCGACTACGATGTATTGCGCGAGAAGGCGATTGCCCTGTCCCGGGCCAACCGCAACACCGAAGCCCGGGATCTGCTGCTGGACAATCAGGCCGTGCTGGGGCGGATTGGCGAGGCTTTTGACGATCATCGCCAGTACAACGCCGATTTGGGCAAGCGGGCTGCCGACGATGCCGCCCGCACCCAGAGCAGTGCAACCCTGATGGCCCTCGCTATCTCTGGTCTGACCCTGCTGAGCGTGGTGACGATTGGCGTGATCATCACCCGCAGCCTGCTCAAGCAGCTGGGCGGTGAGCCGGATTACGCGGCCGCGATGGTGGGCCGGATTGCCGATGGCGACCTGACCCAGTCCATCCAGGTCAAGCCGGGTGATACCACCAGCCTGCTGTACAACGTCAAGCACATGAGCGAGCGCCTGGCCGCGATCATCTCGGAAGTGCGCGCCACCGCTGACTCCCTCAGTTCTTCGTCGGAAGAGGTGAGTGCTACCGCCCAGAGCCTGTCCCAGTCTTCGAGCGAACAGGCCGCCAGCGTGGAGGAAACCTCGGCTTCCATGGAGCAGATGTCGTCTTCCGTGACCCAGAACAGCGAGAACGCCAAGCTCACCGACAGCATGGCCGCCAAGGCTTCCCAGGAAGCCCAGGAAGGCGGCGCGGCGGTGCGCTCCACCGTGGATGCGATGAAGAGCATCGCCGACAAGATCGGCATCGTGGATGACATCGCCTACCAGACCAATCTGCTGGCCCTGAACGCAGCCATCGAAGCAGCCCGCGCCGGTGAGCACGGCAAGGGTTTTGCAGTGGTGGCGGCTGAAGTGCGCAAGCTGGCCGAACGCAGCCAGGTGGCCGCCCAGGAAATCTCCGAAACCGCCAAGAGCAGTGTGGCTCTGGCCGAGCGGGCGGGCAATCTGTTTGAGGTGATCATCCCGAGCATCACCAAGACTTCGGATCTGGTGCAGGAAATCAGCTCCGCCTCGGAAGAACAGACCTCCGGCGTGGGCCAGATCAACGCTGCCATGGCCCAGCTTTCGATGGCAACCCAGCAAAATGCGTCGGCTTCCGAAGAGCTGGCCGCCACCGCCGAAGAAATGAGCGCCCAGGCCGAACTGCTGACCAAGAACATGGGCTTCTTCCAGGTGGATATGTCCCGGGTGTCCAAGGGCCAGCGTAGTGGCGGCGAGCGTACCCGCCGGGCGTCCCGCAGTGAAGGAGGCAGTGCCGCGGCAGGCAATGGCAACGGCAATGGCAAGGGCAGCCAGCGTTCGCTGGAAACCGAGTTTGTTGAGTTCTGAGGTGCATCATGGCTGAGATCATCAAGGCCGGGCAGCTGTCCGGCACCAGTCAGGAACCACGCCAGTATCTGACCTTTACCCTCGGGGGCGAGATGTACGCCGTCGAGACCCTGAGCGTGAAGGAAATCATCGAATACGGCCATGTGACCGCTGTGCCCATGATGCCCGCCAGTATCCGGGGGGTGATCAACCTCCGGGGCGCAGTGGTGCCGGTGATTGACCTCAAGGCCCGTTTTGGCGGGCGATCCACCGAGGCGACCCGCCGGACCTGCATCGTGATCATCGAGCTGGGCGAAACCGACGCCCATCAGGTGTTTGGCATCGTGGTCGATACGGTGAGCGAAGTGCTGGAGATCCCGGTGGCCGAGATTGAACCACCGCCCAGCTTTGGCGCCCGGATCCGGGCTGACTTCATCCGGGGCATGGGCAAGATCAATGGCGGTTTTGTGATCCTGCTGAACGTGGATGCGGTGTTGTCCACCGATGAGCTGTCCATGCTTTCCGAAGTGGCCCAGCACAGCCCCATGCCAGCGGCCCTGGCCCACGTGGAGTGAGCGTGCGCGGGGTGCGTCGGCTGCGATAGCGCATCCCGCACCGGACGGCTGGAAGTCTGGCAGCCTACGGCCTTGCTTGTATGCTTTATGGGTGCATGGGCGGGGCTGCATACCATCCGGCTGCCTATTCATTTTGTTTTCATGGCAATGACCTGCTGCCGGCAGCAGCATCGTCCATGGCCCTGTGAGGAGACTCATGTGAGCGTTCAAAAACGGTTTTTACTGATGATGCTGGCGGCTGCTCTGGGCGTATGCGTGCTGGCCGGTTTCGGGGCGCGCCAATTGGCGCAAATGTCCGAGTCGGCCATGCGAGGGGCGGATACGGCCGTGTCTGGCGTGGGCGTGGTAGGCCGCAACATCGAGGCCTTCAATCAGCTCCGGGCAAGTCTGGAGCGCCTCCTGGTGCTGGAAGATCCGGCCCTGAGGGCAGAGCAGGAGGAGCGTTTCCGGGATGCCTCCGCCCGCCTCAAGGAGGGCTTGCGCAGCCAGGAAACATTTGTTGTCGATGAGCGCAGCCGGCGTCTGCTGGAAGATCAGAAGACTGCGCTGGATGAAGTCCTGCAGAAAAGCTCGCCGCTTCTTGCGCTGACCCGGGCGGACAAACGCAAGGAAGCCACCGAGGCACTCCAGGCCCTGGGGCCTGGGGCCGAGCGGGTGGCCCGGTTGGAACGCGGGCAGCTGGCGTACAGCGGGGAGCTGGGGCACAAAGCCGGAGGTCGGGCCCAGGAGCTCAAGGGAGAACTGGTGCAGCAACTGGCGCTACTGGCCGGGCTGACGCTCGCGGCGGTGATCACTTTAGGTGTCATGAGCCTGCGCACCCTGATGCATCAGCTAGGCGCCGAGCCGGAGGCTGCCCGTAGCCTGGCAGCCCGGATTGCTGCGGGTCAAATGGAGGAGATCCACACCGAGGCGCCCGAAGGCAGCGTAATGGCGGCCCTGGCGCAGGTGAACAACAACCTGCGGGCGCTGCTGGATGAAATGAACCGGATGTCTGCCGAGCATGACAAGGGCGACATCGATGTGGTGATCGACACCGGCAAATTCCAGGGCGCCTACCAGACCATGGCCCAGGGCGTGAACGGGATGGTGGCGGGCCACATCAGCGTGAAGAAAAAGGCGATGGCCTGCGTGAAGGCGTTTGGCGAAGGTGATTTCGATGCGACGCTGGAGCAGTTTCCGGGCAAGAAACGCTTCATCAACGACACTATCGAGCAGCTGCGCAGCAATGTGAAGACCTTCATTGCCGAGATGCACCGCATGAGCCGGGCCCACGATCAGGGCGATATTGATGTGGTGATCGATACCGGCAAGTTCCAGGGGGCCTATACGACCATGGCCCAGGGCGTGAACGAGATGGTGCAGGGACACATTGCGGTCAAGAAGAAGGCGATGGCCTGCGTGAAGGCATTTGGCGAAGGTGATTTCGACGCGACGCTGGAACAGTTTCCGGGCAAGAAACGCTTCATCAACGACACCATCGAGCAGCTGCGCAGCAATGTGAAGACCTTCATCGCCGAGATGCACCGCATGAGCAGCGAGCATGACAAGGGCGATATTGATGTGGTGATCGACACCGGCAAATTCCAGGGCGCCTACCAGACCATGGCCCAGGGCGTGAATGGGATGGTGGCAGGCCACATCAGCGTGAAGAAGAAAGCCATGGCCTGCATCAAGGCCTTTGGTGAGGGCAATCTGGATGCGCCTCTTGAAGAGTTTCCGGGCAAGAAGCGTTTCATCAACGAGAACGTGGAGCAGGTGCGGAACAACATCCGTCTGCTGATTGCAGATGTGAACCAGCTCTCGGCGGCGAGCACCGCTGGCCAGTTGGATGTGCGCTTGGATGCCGCACGCCATCAGGGCGATTTCCGCAAGATCGTGGAAGGCATGAACGGGACGCTGGATGCCATTGTGGCGCCCCTCAACGAGGCACTGAGTGTCCTCAGTGTGCTGGAGTACGGGGATCTGACCCGCACCATGCAGGGGAACTACCAAGGCCAGCTGGCCAGCCTGAAGGAGTCTCTGAACAACACCGTGCGCCGTTTGGCCGGGGTGATTATGGAGGTGCGTGCCACCGCCGATTCCTTAAGCTCCTCCTCCGAAGAGGTGAGCGCTACCGCCCAGAGCCTGTCCCAATCTGCGAGCGAGCAGGCTGCGAGCGTGGAGGAAACCACGGCCTCCATGGAGGAGATGTCTGGCTCCGTGAGCCAGAACAGTGAGAACGCCAAACTGACTGACAGCATGGCCGCCAAGGCCGCCCGGGAAGCCCAGGAGGGTGGGGCTGCGGTGCGCTCTACCGTGGATGCAATGAAGAGCATCGCCGACAAGATCGGTATCGTGGATGACATTGCCTACCAGACCAACCTGCTGGCCCTGAACGCGGCCATCGAAGCAGCCCGCGCTGGCGAACACGGCAAGGGGTTTGCGGTGGTGGCAGCCGAGGTGCGCAAGCTGGCTGAACGCAGCCAGGTGGCCGCCCAGGAAATCTCTGAGACCGCCAAGAGCAGCGTGGCCCTGGCCGAGCGGGCAGGCAATCTGTTCGAGGTGATCATCCCGAGCATTACCAAGACTTCGGATCTGGTACAGGAGATCAGTGCGGCATCCGAGGAGCAGACCTCGGGCGTGGGCCAGATCAACGCGGCCATGGGCCAGCTTTCGATGGCGACCCAACAAAATGCGTCGGCCTCCGAAGAGCTGGCGGCGACTGCTGAAGAAATGAGCGCCCAGGCTGAACTGCTCACCAAGAGCATGGCTTTCTTCCAGGTGGACAGCGCTCGGAGTGGCAGCCCGGCGGGCCGGCCAGGTGCGCCCGAGCGTTCGCGTCGGGCCGCCCGTACGGAAGGGGCGGGAGCCCACCGGACGGCACTTGCCCCGCGTGCTGGACAGGAAGAGGGGTTTGTAGAGTTTTGAGCGCTGTCCCGGTGCGGTCCAGCGAGGGCTGGAGC
>JAJTBM010000211.1 GCA_021286885.1 Rhodocyclales bacterium | reverse complement strand
CCTACACCATCGAAGGCACCCACACCTACCCGCGCTTCGAGTACAGCCACTTCGGCTACTCCACCCAGCTCTCTCGCTTCGACAAGACCAGCGGCACCATCGTGATCGACAAGGCCGCCAAGACCGGCTCGGTGGACGTGAGCATCGACGCCACCTCGGTGGACACCGGCTACCCCCTGTTCAACCAGCACATCCAGGGCGAAGACTTCTTCGACACCGCCAAGTACCCCACCATCACCTACAAGTCCAGCAGCCTCAAGTTTGAAGGCGACAAGCTGGTGGCCGTGGAAGGCAACCTGACCGTGAAGGGCGTGACCAAGCCTGTCACCCTGAAGGTGACCTCCTTCCACTGCATGCCCCACCCGATGCTGAAGAAGGAAGCCTGCGGCGCCAACGCCACTGCCACCATCAAGCGCAGCGAGTTCAACGCCGGCAAGTACGCCCCCTACGTGGGCGACGACGTGACCCTGAGCATCGCCGTCGAAGCCTACAAGCCCTGATCGGCCAGGCTGGCCCGCACCTGCCCCAGGTGCGGGCTGATCCCGTGATCAAATCCGCACAGACTGCCCGGCAGCTTGTGCGGCGCACCAAAAAACTTCCCCCAAAAGGGCAATTGCCGCCCCCGTCATCAGCCGAGGCTTATATAATCGCGGCCTTGGTACTCAAGCACCCCGTCATCGCCCCCCACGCAAGATGACGCTCGGATTGGTCTGATCACTTCTGCTGCATCGCCAGCGCCTCCAGGCATCCATCCCATCCCCTGACGCCCGCCCCTCTGGCCGGGCTGCGGTCGTGTTTTGAGTCCGTTTTTCGGAGACCGAACGCGCCATGCGCAAGGAAATGCAACGCCTGCCCCTGGTGGACGCCCTCAAGGCCTTCGCCTGTTTGACCATTGTCATCCACCACCTGTGCTTCTACGGGCCCCTGACGGATGAACTGCGTCCCTTCTTTCCCGAAAGCATCAACTTCTTCGACGTGTATGGCCGGATGGCCGTGCAGGTCTTTCTGGTGGTGTCCGGCTTCCTGTTTGGGGCCAAGTTCCTGAACGGCAACAGCACCGGCACCGGTAGCAGCGGGCCGCTCCAGATCCTGCGCCAGCGCTACATCCGGCTGGTCACGCCCTACTCTGCCGCCCTGCTGCTGGCCATTGTGTGCTCGGCCCTGGCCCGGCTGGGGATGGATCACCATTCCATTTCCGACACGCCCACCCCGCTCCAGATCGTCGCCCACATCTTTTTGCTGCACGATCTGCTGGGCTACGAAGCCCTCTCCGCCGGGGTCTGGTATGTGGCCATCGACTTCCAGCTCTTTGCCCTGGCGGTGCTGCTGCTGTGGCTGCCGGGTCGGCTGGGCGCCCGCCAGGGGCTGCTCCAGCACGGGGGCGTGGCCCTGGTCGGGCTGATGACGGTCGTGTCGCTGTTCTACTTCAACCGTCAGGACATGCTGGACGTCACCGCCCTCTACTTCTTCGGCTCCTTCGGGCTGGGGATCCTGGGCTGGTGGGCCACCACCCGCCAAAACGCCCACGACTGGCTGCTGGTGCTGGCCGGGCTCACGATTGCCGCACTGGTGGTGCAATTCCGCCCCCGGCTGGCGATTGCGCTGGTGGTGATGCTGGTGCTGGGCCTCGGGCGTCTGGAAGGCTTCCTCCACACCCTGCCGATTCCCGCCGCCATTGGCCGCCTGAGCAAGATTTCCTACTCGGTGTTCCTGGTGCACTTCCCCCTCTGCCTGGTGATGAACGCCATCGGGATCAACCTGTTTGAAGGCAATCCGGTGCTCCAGGGCGTGTGGGTGCTGGCTTCGGTCGCCCTCAGCGTCGCCGTGGGCAAGGTGTTCCATGAACGGGTCGAAAGCTACCCCTTCCCCACCAAGCTCAAGCTGCTGCTCCCCGCCGGGGCGGTGGTGGCCGGCTGGCTGGCTGCGGTGGTGTCGGGCTTCGTCGGCTAAACGCCCACATGCAGGGCAAGCACTCAGGGCAGCTTCGGCTGTCCTGATGCGTTTACATGCCCGCTGCAGCGCCCCGCCGGTACTCGCCAGGGCTGGCCCCCGTCCATTTCTTGAAGGCGCGATGGAAGGCGCTGGGCTCGGCAAAGCCCAGGGCGTGGGCAATCTCCAGCACCGATTGGTCTGAATGACACAGCCGGCTGATGGCCAGATCCCGGCGCAAGTCATCCTTGATGCTCTGGTAAGACTGCCCTTCTTCCTGCAAATGGCGGCGCAGGGTGGAGGCCGAGGCGTGGAGCTGCTGGGCCAGGGTCTCAAAGTCCGGCCAGGCCTCTGGGGCCACATCCTTAAGCAGACGCCGGATGCGGGCGGTGAGGCCGTCGCTGTTGCGGTACTTGACCAGAAAATTGGCCGGCGCCCCGCGCAAAAAGGCCTTCATGCTGCGTTCGTTCTGGACGCAGGGCATGTCCAGGTACTCCGCCGGAAAGCTGAACAGGGTCTGGGGCGCAGCAAACTGCAGATCCGGCGAGAACAGCACCCGCCATTCCCCGCTATAAGCCGGTTCGCCACAGCGAAAGCGCGCCGCCCGCACCGGAATCCGGCGCCCCACCAGCCAGCATGCCAGCCCGTGCAGGATGATCAGGAAGGTGCCATACGCAAAGGCCCGGCGGGGCTCGGCCAGGCGCTCGCGCAGCACCACCCGGGCGATATCGCCCTCCCGCTCCAGCACGCCTTCCAGATCATCCAGCACCACCCGCAAGAAACGTAGCGCCCGGCGCAGGGCCCGCTCCAGGGTTTCGCACTGGAGCACGCTGTAACACAGCAGGGTGAAGCTGCCCGCCTTCATGGGTCGGCTGTCCATGCCAAAAAACTCATCGTCCAAGGCCTGGGCGATGCCATGCCAGAGCAGCCCGTAATGGGCCGACGACACCCGGGCCTGGGGGGCCAGCAGCAGCTCGGGCGAAATCCCGGCGGCCTCCAGCAGCGCCCCGCCATCCAGCCCCCGGGCCACCGGCGCCTCCAGGGCCTCGCGCACAAAACTGATCGCAATGGTGCCCCGATCCTGGGCCGGGGCGGCAGCGCTCGCAGCGGCAAGCGCGGAGGGCGACTCGCGAACAAACGCGGGAGCAGACTCGGGGATGGGCACGGCGCCCGGGCGTGGCAGGGAGTGGCAAATTCTATCACCCACTTTGACCGTTTTAGGCATGGAGGCGGCGCCCCGGACTGCCTAGACTCCGGGCACTTCGCTTCCTATAGCGGAAGCGTGTTCCACCAATGCGCGGGCCCGCAGGGCCCCTACAACAAGGAGAACGGGATGGAAATCAAGGACAAGGTTTTTGTGGTGACGGGTGGCGGTTCCGGCCTCGGGGCGGCCACCGCCCGGATGATCGTGGCGCGGGGCGGCCAGGTCGTGCTGGCCGACGTCAACGCCGAGGCCGGTGAGGCCGTCGCCGCCGAGCTGGGCGCCGCTGCCCGCTTTGTGGCCACCGATGTAACCAACGAAGAAAGCGCCCGCCAGGCCTTTGCCGCCGCCACCGAAATGGGGCCCCTGTTCGGGCTGGTGAACTGTGCCGGCATCGCCCCCGCCGAAAAGGTGGTGGGCCGGGAAGGCGCCCATCGGCTGGAGAGCTTCGCCCGCACCATCAACATCAATCTGGTGGGCAGCTTCAACATGATCCGGCTCGCCGCCGAGATCATGAGCAAGAACACCCCCACCGCCGACGGAGAGCGGGGCGTGATCGTCAGCACCGCCTCGGTGGCCGCCTTTGATGGCCAGCTGGGCCAGGCCGCCTATGCCGCGTCCAAGGGCGGCGTGGTCGCCATGACCCTGCCCATCGCCCGCGAACTGTGCCGCTCCGGCATCCGGGTGATGACCATCGCCCCGGGCATCATGGAAACCCCGATGCTGATGGGCATGCCCGCCGAGGTGCAGGAATCCCTCGGCAAGATGGTGCCCTTCCCCTCCCGCATGGGCAAACCTGCCGAATACGCGGCCCTGGTCGAACACATCTTCGGCAACTGCTACCTGAACGGCGAAGTGATCCGCCTGGATGGCGCCATTCGCATGGCCGCCAAGTAAGACGCCCCGCCCCATCGCCCAAAATCCAGAATCGAGCATATTCATGAGCCAGAACGATCCGGTCGTCATCGTCGCCGCCGCCCGCACCCCCATGGGGGGCTTCCAGGGCGATTTTGCCAGCCTCACCGCCCCCCAGCTGGGGGGGGTCGCCATCCGTGCCGCCGTGGAGCGGGCCGGCCTCGCCCCCGAACAGGTGCAGGAAGTGCTGATGGGCTGCGTGCTGCCCGCCGGCCTGGGCCAGGCCCCCGCCCGCCAGGCCGCGCTGAATGCCGGCATGCCCCTGTCTGCCGGCTGCACCACCATCAGCAAGGTGTGCGGCTCCGGCATGAAAGCCACCATGCTCGCCCATGACCTGCTGCTCGCCGGCACCAATGAGGTGATGGTGGCCGGCGGCATGGAATCCATGAGCAACGCCCCCTACCTGCTCCCCAAGGCCCGGGGCGGCTACCGCCTGGGCCACGGCCAAATGCTGGACCACATGTTCTTCGACGGCCTCGAAGACCGCTACAGCAAGGAAACCGCTGGCCGTCTGATGGGCACCTTTGCCGAAGACTGCGCCGCCAGCTACGGCTTCACCCGGGAAGAGCAGGACGCCTGGGCGATCCGCTCCACCACCCGTGCCCAGGCCGCCATCCGTGAAGGCGCCTTCAGCTGGGAAGTGGCACCGGTCGTGGTGGCCGGGCGCAAGGGCGAGGTCACCATCAGCGATGACGAGCAGCCCCCCAAGGCCAACATCGAGAAGATCCCCAGCCTCAAGCCGGCCTTCAAGAAAGATGGCACCATCACCCCGGCCAACTCCAGCTCCATCTCCGACGGGGGCGCTGCCCTGGTGATGATGCGTGCCTCCACCGCCGAGCGCCTGGGCCTCAAGCCCCTGGCCAAGATCCTGGGCCACACCACCCACGCCCACGAACCCGCCCTCTTTCCCACCGCCCCGGTGGGCGCCATGCAAAAGCTGCTGGCCCGGGTGGGCTGGCAGGCTGGTGAGGTGGATCTGTGGGAAATCAACGAAGCCTTCGCCGTGGTCACCATGGCGGCGGTGAAGGATCTGGAACTCGATCCGGCCCGGGTCAACATCCACGGCGGAGCCTGCGCCCTGGGCCACCCGATAGGCGCGTCCGGCGCCCGCATCCTCGTCACCCTGCTCGGCGCCCTGCGCAAGACGGGGGGCAAGCGGGGCGTGGCCAGCCTGTGCATCGGCGGCGGCGAAGCCACGGCCATGGCCGTGGAAATGCTCTAAGCCCGGCCTGCGGGGGCCCTGGCGCCCCCGCCCCCACCCCAGCCAAGGCGCGCCACGCGCCTCGGGGTTCAGACCTCAGATTTTCAGGACTTTCAGCATGATCCTCAGCCAAGAACAGGAAATGATCCGCGACTCCATGCGCAGCTTTGCCCAGGAGCGCCTCGCCCCCTTCGCCGCCGAATGGGACAAGCACCACACCTTCCCCGCCGCCGCCCTCAAGGAATTGGGCGAGCTGGGCGCCCTGGGCATGGTGGTGCCCGAGGAATGGGGCGGTGCCGGGATGGATTACATGAGCCTGGTACTCACCCTCGAAGAAATCGCCGCCGGTGACGGGGCCACCTCCACCATCGTTTCGGTGCAAAACTCCCTGGCCTGCGGGATCACCCAGAAATACGGCACCGACGCCCAGAAGGAAGAATGGCTCAAGCCCCTCGCCCGGGGCGAGAAGCTGGGCTGCTTCTGCCTGACCGAGCCCCACACCGGCTCCGACGCTGCCGCCATCACCACCCGGGCCGACCG
>JAJTBM010000210.1 GCA_021286885.1 Rhodocyclales bacterium | reverse complement strand
GCCCTCATCGCTTGGGATCACCCCCTGGATAGCAGCCTTAATCCGGCCATGTTTCGTCACACCAGCGTGGGGCCCGAGCGCACGCCGCTGGCCTTGGCGGCGGCCCTGGAGGCGGCTGATCCACGCTTGAGTGTGCGTTACATGCCCCTGGCGGCTGAACCGGGACACACCGTTTGCATGTTTGTGGATCCTCGCCCGGGGCAGGTGCTGGACTTCAACCAAGTGTGCCTGGATCCTGTCACGGGCGCCGTCACCGGCCAACGCCAGTGGGGGGCGCTGGCCTTGGATCGACTCCACCTGATGCCCTTCATCTATAAGCTCCACTACAGCCTGCATCTGCCTGCGCTGGGCGGGGTGGAGGCGGGGGTCTGGCTGATGGGTTTGGTGGGCATGCTCTGGGTGGTGGATAGCCTGGTGGCCCTGGTTCTTTCATTCCCTTCCTGGGCGGCTTGGCGCAAGTCTTTCGCCTTTCGCTGGCGCGAAGGAGGCTACCGCTTGCAGTTTGACCTGCACCGCTCGGGGGGCGTCTGGCTGTTTCCTTTGTTGCTGGTGCTGGCCACCACCTCGGTGGCCATGAACCTGGGCGAGCAGGTGATGAAGCCCCTGGTGGGCTGGTTCTCGCCCCTCACGCCTTCACCGCTCTTGCGTACGCCACCTGTTGTGGCTATCGGGGCGCCCATGTCCCGGGCTGAAGCGGTGGCCTTGGCCCAGGCTGAAGCCCGGCAGCGGGGATGGCCTGCCCCTCCGGGAGGGCTGTTCCATATGGCGCCAGCAGGGGTGTATGGAATCGGTTTCTTTGCCCCGGGGGATGATCATGGGGACGGAGGATTGGGCAATGCCTGGCTGTATCTGGATGACCACAGCGGCACCCTGGTCGGGCAGGTGGTGCCGGGCGAGGGGAGCGCCGGAGATGTATTCATGCAGAGCATGTTCCCACTCCATTCGGGCCGCATCCTGGGGCTGGCCGGGCAGATTCTGGTGAGTCTGCTGGGGCTGGCGGTGGCCGGTCTGGGGCTTACGGGCCTCATCATCTGGGCCCGCAAGCGCCGCGCCCGCCGGGGGGCCACCTAGGGCGGGCCCGGGGGCAGGGGCGATCAGGGGATGGACGGATACTCGCCGCAGCCTTCGGGCCAGGGGGTGAGGACTTCAAAGCCGGTGTCGGTGACAACGACCATGTGTTCCCACTGGGCGGAGAGGGAGCGGTCCTTGGTGACCACCGTCCAGCCATCGGGCAGCTGCTTGGTGTCGGGCTTGCCGGCGTTGATCATGGGCTCGATGGTGAAGATCATGCCCGGCTCCAGGGTGATCCCGGTGTTCGGGCGGCCGTAGTGGAGCACTTGCGGATCGTCGTGATACACCTGCCCGATGCCGTGGCCGCAGTACTCGCGCACCACGCTGAAGCCTTCCCGGTGGGCGACCGTCTGGATGGCGTGGCCGATGTCGCCCAGGGTGGCGCCGGGGCGCACCGCCAGGATGCCGGCGCGCATCGCTTCGTAGGTGGTATTCACCAGCCGGCGGGCCAGCACGCTGGGCTTGCCCACAAAGTACATGCGGCTGCTGTCGCCGTACCAGCCATCCTTGATGACCGCCACGTCGATGTTGATGATGTCCCCGTTGGCCAGCTTCTTGGCCGAGGGGATGCCGTGGCAGATCACATGGTTCACCGAGGCGCAGATGGTCTTGGGGAAACCGTGGTAGCCCACATTGGCGGGAATCGCCTGCTGTACATTGACGATGTAGTCGTGGCAGATCTGGTCCAGCTCATCGGTGGTGATGCCGGGGCGAACGTGTTCGCCGATCATGTGCAGCACGTCGGCAGCGAGTTTGCCGGCTTCGCGGGAGAGGGCGATTTCGGCGGGAGTGTGGAGGGTGATTTGGGAGCCCTTGGCCATCATGCAATCCTGAGTTCTGTATGCGCGGTATGCGTATGGGCGGCGTTGTCGTCTCCGGCATTCAGGCCCTCGGCCTGGATCAGCAGCTGGCAGATCTCGCGGTAGCTCAGACCGGGGTTGAGTTCGGCCAGCATGCCCACCCGCAGCCAGTGCTCGGCCTGGGCGTTGATGGAACGGCTGAGGGCGCCGCTGGTGTGGCGGAGCGCCTCATGCATCTGGTCGGAGATTTTGACGATGCCCATGGGGTGTATCTACGTTCTGTATATGTTTCGTATATTACCAGCCTTCCCCTCAGAAGGTGCCTTGAAAAGCCTCGTAATTGCGTAACAGCACATATACGGCGGTGCCTGTGAGGATGCTCACCAGGGCGTTGCGCCCCCACCACTGGAGGGCCGCAACCAGGGCGATGCCCACCAGTTCCGGCCAGGGGGTATGGCCCCGGGCGGCGCCCACGCCCGAATGCAGCACCAGCAGGGCCATGATGGCCAGGGGCAGGAAGCGCCCAAGCACCGCCACCGCCCGGTGCCGGGCCAGCCATTGGGCGGCCACGAAGGGCAGGGCGCGCAGCCCGAAAGTCACCAGCCCCATCACGGCGAGGGCGAGCAGGGTGCGGGATGTGTCCATCAGCGGGCCTCCTCGGGGGCCTTGCCCCGGGCCGCATGCAGCCCGCCCAGCACGCACAGGCCGATGCCGATCACCAGGGCCTGATCCGGCGCCAGCAGATAGCCGAGCCCATACGCGCCCAGCCCCCACCACAAGGGCAGGCTGGAGCTGCGGCTGCGCCACTGCTCCACGGTGAGCACCGTAAACAGCGCAATCAGCGCAAAATCCAATCCCACCAGACTGAGCTGGGCCCGCTGCCCGAGCAGGGCTCCGAGCAGGGTGCCCAGCACCCACCAGCCCTGATTGAGCAGGGTCAGCAGTACCAGGCGCCCCGGCGGCGTGTCGGCGGGCAGGGTGGTGAGCACCGAATAGGTTTCATCCGTCAGCCCGAACACCATGTACCAGCGTCCCAGCCCTCCGGGCGGCCGCCGGTGGAGCAGGGAGAGGCCGTAAAACACATGGCGCAGATTCACGATCAGGGTCGCGAGGGCGAGGGCGCCCAGGGACACGCCCCCCGCCAGCATCGGAATCGCCATGTACTGGGCTGCGCCCGCATACACGATCAGACTGGAGGCGAGGGCCAGCAGCGGCGCCCCACCGGCCTGGACGAACAGGAAGCCATACACCGCACCCAGCGGGATATAGCCCATGGCCACCGGCATGCTCAGACCGAGCAGGGAAAGCCGGGGTGTGGAAGGCGTGTGGGACATGGAACAGGGCTAGGTTGCCGCAGGCAAAGGGGCGATTCTACAAAGCTTTGGGTGCGCTTGCGGATGACATGCATTCGGCTGGGCGTTCGGTTTTCAAGACGCCCGCATCCGTCAATATCCGGAAACCCGTACGCGGGCTGTGGTTTGTACGTATGTCTTATGAATCAAGGGTTTGGTGCGCCCTGTTTTGGTGCGCTATGCACTGGCATGGTGCGTGCTCTAAAAAGCAGGCCGACACGCTCCCTCCTGTCGGCCCAACACACGTCCTTCGGAGAAACGCATGAATACCGCCACCCACCGTCTTGAACACGACCTGCTCGGCGACAAGCCGGTTCCGGCGTCTGCCTACTACGGCGTGCATACCCTGCGCGCCCTCGAAAACTTCCCGATCACCGGCATCACCATTGCCGTGTATCCGGACCTGGTGCGTGCCCTGGCCCAGATCAAGCGCGCCGCAGCCCTCGCCAACTGCGAGCTGGGCATGCTGGACCGCCCCCGCACCGAGGCCATCATCGCCGCCTGTGATGAAGTCATCATGGGCAAGCTGCACGACGAGTTCGTGGTGGATGTGATCCAGGGCGGTGCCGGCACCTCCACCAACATGAACGCCAACGAGGTGATCGCCAACCGCGCCCTCGAAATCATGGGCCACCAGCGGGGTGAGTACACCCATCTGCACCCCAACGAACACGTCAACATGAGCCAGTCCACCAACGACGTGTACCCCACCGCCCTCAAGCTGGCGACCTATGTGGGGATCTACCGGCTGGTGGATGCCATGGCCTATCTGCGCGCCGCTTTCGAGCGCAAGGCCGACGAGTTTGCCGACGTGCTCAAGATGGGCCGCACCCAGCTCCAGGATGCCGTGCCCATGACCCTGGGCCAGGAGTTCTCCACCTACGCCACCATGCTGGCCGAAGATGAAGAGCGTCTGAAGGAAGCCTCCCTGCTGATCCGCGAGATCAACCTGGGCGCCACCGCCATTGGCACCGGCATCAATGCCCACCCGGACTACGCCGGGCTGGTGTGCCGCCGTCTGGCCGAAATCAGCGGCATCCCGGTGGTCACCGCCCCCAACCTGATCGAAGCCACCCAGGATTGCGGCGCCTTCGTGCAGCTTTCCGGCGTGCTCAAGCGCGTGGCGGTCAAGATCTCCAAGGTGTGCAACGACCTGCGCCTGCTCTCTTCCGGCCCCCGCGCCGGGCTGGGCGAGATCAATCTTCCCCCGCGCCAGGCCGGTTCTTCCATCATGCCGGGCAAGGTGAACCCGGTGATCCCGGAAGTGGTGAACCAGATCGCGTTTGAAGTGATCGGCAACGACATGACCGTCTCGTTTGCCGCCGAAGGGGGCCAGCTCCAGCTCAACGCCTTCGAGCCCATCATTGCCCACAGCCTGTTCAAGAGCGTGCTCCACCTGTCACGCGGCTGCACCGTGCTGGCCGACCTGTGCGTGGACGGGATCACCGCCAACAAGGACGCCCTGCGCGCCAGCGTCGAGCGTTCGATTGGCATCGTGACCGCCCTCAACCCCTACATCGGCTACGCCAACGCCACCGAAGTCGCTGCCATTGCCCACGCCACCGGCAAGGGCGTGGCCGAGATCGTGCTGGAGCGCGGCCTGATGAGCGCCGAACAGCTGGATGAGGTGCTGCGCCCCGAAGTGCTGACCCGTCCCCGTCCGCTGCCGGTGCGGGGCTGAGGTTTAACCCAGCAGGCTGGGGCGCCCCTGGGCCTCCAGCTCGCTGCGCACCTGACGCAGGATGCTGAAGGCCCCTGAGAGGGCCAGTCCAGCAATGGCCCCGGCCACCACCAGGTCGGGCCAGCGGGAGCCGCTCTGGAATACCCCCAGGGCGGCAATTCCGATGATGACGTTCACGATGGCATCGTTGCGGCTGCACAGCCAGACCGAACGCATGTTGGCATCACCACTTCGAAAAGCGTAGAGCATGACCGCTACGCTCAGGTTGGCCAACAGGGCAAGCAAGGCCACTCCACCCATGGTGTAGGGTTCCGGCAGACTGCCGTGCAAGGCCGCCCAGCCCGCCTTGCCCAGCACGAACACCCCATAGGCGCCCATGCTCAGGGCCTTGATGCCAGCAGCCCGGGTGCGCCAGAGGGCGCCGAGGGACAGTACCGCCAGAGACAGGGCGTAGTTGGCGGCATCCCCTGCAAAATCCACTGCATCGGCCAGCAGCGATACTGAGTTGGCGGCCAACCCGCCCACGATTTCCACCCCGCACATCAGAGCGTTAATGATGAGCGCCACCCCCAGGGCCCGCCGGAAGCGAGGGTCGATAGGCGCAGGGGCACTGGAGCAGCCCCCGGAACAGCCACAGGCAGACATGATCTGGACTCCTGAAAGGTTGATGTAGCTGGAAAACAAACGGGACAGCGCACACCCTCCCGGGCTGTGGGCCTTGATCCATGAAAAAACCGGGCCAGACGGGGTGTCTGGCCCGGTTTCTTTTTACCACTTTAGTGCAGGGTTCGCGCCTCACACCTTGCGGTAAATCTCCGCCCCACTCTTCACGAACTCGACGGCCTTGGTTTCCATGCCCTTGGTGAGGGCCTCTTCTTCGGCGATGCCTTGTTTGGCGGCGAAGTCGCGCACGTCCTGGGTGATCTTCATGGAGCAGAAGTGGGGGCCG
>JAJTBM010000209.1 GCA_021286885.1 Rhodocyclales bacterium | reverse complement strand
CTGGTGAACTACCACCTGCGCATGGCCAACCAGAAGAAGGAAGCCGTCCAGCGCTTCAAGGAAATCAACTTCAAGGTGATCGCCGCCGGTGATTCGTACAACGACACCGCGATGCTCAAGGAAGCCAACGCCGGCATCCTGTTCCGCGCCCCGGACAATGTGATTGCCGAATTCCCCCAATTCCCGGTTGAACGCGAATACAGCGGCCTGATGGCCCAGATCCGCGCCGCCTCCGCCCGCATCTGACCCTGCCTGCGCCGGGCCCCGCGCCCGGCCTCCGACGCCATGCACCGCGAACGCTTCTACACCCTTTCCGCCTCCTGTCCCGACCGCACCGGCATCGTTGCCAAGGTGTCGGGCTTCATCGCCGAGCACAAGGGCTGGATTCTCGAAACCGCCCTGCACGCCGAACCGGCCGCCGACCAGGCCAGCCGGGGGCGCTACTTCATGCGCATCGAGATCCGCGCCGACTCGCTGCCCTTCATGCTCACCGAGTTCCGGGAACGCTTCCGCCCCATCGCCGAAGAACTGGAGATGGACTGGAAGATCACCGATTCGGCGGTCAAGAAGCGGGTCGTACTGCTGGTGTCCAAGCAGGAACACTGCCTCTACGATCTGATCGCCCGCTGGCAGTCCAAGGAACTCGACATCGAGATCCCCTGCGTGATCTCCAACCACGAAACCTTCCGGGGCTTCGTGGAGTGGCACGGCATCCCCTTCCACCATGTGCCCGTCACCCCGGACAACAAGGCCCAGGCCTATGCCGAGGTGCAGCGCCTGTTTGAAGAGTCCCACGGCGACACCATGGTGCTGGCCCGCTACATGCAAATCCTGTCGCCGGAACTGTGCGCCGCCCATCCGGGCAAGATCATCAACATCCACCACAGCTTCCTGCCCAGCTTCGTGGGGGCCAAGCCCTACCACCAGGCCTACGCCAAGGGCGTGAAGCTGATCGGGGCCACCTGCCACTACGTGACCGCCGAGCTGGATCAGGGCCCCATCGTCGAGCAGGACGTGATCCGCATCGACCACTCCGACTCGGTGGAAGACATGGTACGCTACGGCAAGGACATCGAAAAGGCCGTGCTGGCCCGGGGTCTGCGCTACCACCTGGAAGACCGGGTGCTGGTGCATGGCAACAAGACGGTGGTGTTCCGCTAAGCGCCCTGCCCCCACGCCCACACCGCCACACCGCAATATCGATCAAGCCGGCCCCGTGCCGGCTTTTTCGTGGGCGCCCACTGCCGGGCCGTCGGTTTGATCTGGCTCAAACCCCAATGCCGTGACGCGAATCTGCAACCGATTCATTACCAAAGCGTCACGCGGGATCGTCACATTGCATTCCTGTTCAAACTTCATGACCGGGAGCCTGCACGATGAACGATTTTCTTGCCAAAGTCCGCACCCTGCGCTGGGACGATCACCGCTACTACCACCAGAGCCGGATCAACCAGACCCTGCATCTGATCAGCGCCCTCAGCTTTCTGGTGGCCTACGGGCTGCTGTTCTCCGACCCGGCCCTGGCGGGGCTGGTGGGCTGGCTGGTGGGCATGGTGAGTCGCCAGTCGGGCCACATCTTCTTTGAGCCCCGGGGCTTTGACACCATCCACAACACCACCTACGAACACAAGGAATCCATCAAGGCCGGCTACAACATGCAGCGCAAGGGCATCCTGATCGGCGTGTGGCTGGGGATTCCGCTGCTGCTGGCAGCCCGCCCCGACCTGTTCGGGCTGATGGACGCCCAGGACGCGTTTGCCCACAAGCTGGGCCTTCTGTGGCTGGGCCTCGCCTGCGCGGGCGTCACCCTGCGCACCCTGCAACTCTTCGTGCTGCGCAGCCCGGCCTGGGGGCTGGCCTGGGCTTTCAAGATCGTGACCGATCCTTTCCACAACATCGACATCTACTGGCGCAGCCCCATCGCCCTGCTGCGCGGCCAATTGCTCGATCCGCTGGATGAACACCAGCCGGCTGAAGCCTGAGCCCAGGCCCAGCCACTGAGCGTCCAAAAAACACAAGGGGCACCCCGCAGGGCGCCCCTTGTTGTTGCGACAGCAACCTGACTACAGCTGCAGCGTTACAACAGCTTAGCTGTGGTAGGCGCTTTCGCCGTGGGAGGTCACGTCCAGACCTTCACGTTCTTCATCTTCCGGCACACGCAGGCCCACGAACATGTCGACCAGCTTGTAGGCGATGAAGGCCACGACTGCAGACCAGACGATGGTGACACCCACCGCAGTGGCTTGCACGATCACTTGGTCAGCGATGGAGTAGCCATCGGCAACCTTGTTGGCCACGTAGTCGTAGATGCCGGTACCACCCAGGGAGGGGGAGGCGAACACGCCGGTCAGGAGGGCACCCAGGATGCCGCCCACACCGTGCACACCGAACACATCCAGGGAGTCATCCACACCCAGCATGCGCTTCAGGCCATTCACGCCCCACAGGCAGACCACACCCGCCAGCAGACCCATCACGATGGCGCCCACGGGGCCCACGAAACCGGCAGCGGGGGTGATGGCCACCAGACCCGCCACAGCGCCGGAGGCAGCGCCCAGGCCAGACGGCTTGCCCTTGATGATCCATTCAGCGATCAGCCAGGACATGGTGGCAGCAGCGGTGGCAACCCAGGTATTCACGAAGGCCAAGGCGGCGGAGCCGTTGGCTTCCAGGGCAGAACCGGCGTTGAAACCGAACCAGCCGAACCACAGCAGAGCAGCGCCGGTGATGGTCAGGGTCAGGCTATGGGGTGCGAAGGATTCGCGACCGAAACCAACACGCTTGCCAATCAAGAAGGCACCCACCAGGCCAGCCACAGCGGCGTTGATGTGCACCACGGTGCCGCCGGCGAAGTCGAGGGCGCCCTTCTGGAACAGGAAGCCAGCGGTCGCATTGGCAGCCTCAGCCGCTTCGGCAGAGGTGTAGGCATCCGGGCCAGCCCAGTACCAGACCATGTGAGCCACGGGCAGGTAGCTGAAGATGAACCACAGCACGGAGAACAGCAGCACGGCAGAGAACTTGATCCGCTCAGCGAAGGCACCCAGGATCAGGGCCACGGTGATCGCGGCGAAAGCTCCCTGGAAGGCCACGTAGATGTACTCAGTGACAACCACACCCTTACTGAAGGTGGCCGCCACGGAATCCGGGGTGATGCCCTTCAGCAGCACCTTGTCCAGGCCGCCGAAGAAGGCATTGCCTTCGGTAAAGGCCACCGAGTAACCGAACAGCACCCACAGGACGCTGATCAGGGAGAACACGGTGAACACTTGCAGCAGCACGGACAGCATGTTCTTCGCACGCACCAGACCACCGTAGAACAGGGCCAGGCCGGGGATGGACATCAGAATCACCAGAGCGGTGCAGACCATCAGCCAGGCATTGTCGCCCTTGTTGGGCACCGGAGCGGGCGCTGCTTCGGCAGCGGGAGCTGCAGCGGCAGGCGCGGCTGCAGGCGCAGCAGCGGGGGCCTCGGCCTTGGCTTCGGCGGTCGCGGTCACGGCGGGGGCCGGCGCGGGAGCGGCTTCAGTCTTTTCCTGAGCCACGGCAAAACCCGCTAAGCCAACCGAACACGTGGCCAGCAGTGCGGCGATGAACTTTTTCATGGTGAGGCGTCCTCTTACAGCGCGTCGCCACCGGACTCGCCGGTACGGATGCGGATGGCTTGTTCCAGATCGAACACGAAGATCTTGCCGTCACCGATCTTGCCGGTGCTGGCAGACTTTTCGATGGCCTCGATCACCTGATCCAGGATCTCGGTCTTGACGGCGGCTTCGATCTTGACCTTGGGCAGGAAATCAACCACGTATTCAGCACCCCGATACAGTTCGGTGTGCCCCTTTTGCCGGCCGAAACCCTTGACTTCGGTCATGCCTTGCACGCCGATGGCAGACAGGGCTTCGCGGACTTCGAAGCCTTGCACGCCGATGGCAGACAGGGCTTCGCGGACTTCGTCAAGCTTGAACGGCTTGATGATGGCGGTTACGAGCTTCATGGAAATACCTCCATAAGCGGCACTTGCGTGCCGCGGGCCAGGGAGAGATTAGAAAGTCTTGCCGACGGACAGGACGATGGTGTCCTTCCACAGTTCCTTGGCGTCGGTATCGGCAGAGGTGTAGAAGGGCTTGCCTTCAGACTTCACGGTGTTGCCGACATACGCTGCACCCAACAGCCAGCCATTCACGTCATAAGTGAGACCCAGCTTGTAATCGGTGTAATCCAGGGCAGAGTAGTTGCGGTAGCTGGTGTGACCCACATGGGCCGCCAGGGTCAGCTTGGGGGCGACCTCCTTGCTGTAGGACAGGTCGTAGTAGACGGTGCCCTTGGAGTCGCCGTTGGCAGCCAGGCCGCTCAGGAAGCCGGAGGTCTTGCCACTCAGGCCGAAGTAGTCGGAAATGGCGTAAGAAACCTTGGCGGTCAGGCCTTCATAGGACAGGGAACCGTAGATTTCTTGGTTGTTGTAGGTCTGATCCGGGCCGCCGGCCTTGGACATGTTGGCGCCGGAGTAGTAGTAGTACAGGTAACCAACGTCAAAACCCAGGCCCGGGGTGATCTCACCACGGTAGCCGCCATACACATCGGTTTCCATACCAGCACCACCGGCATACTGGACGCTGCTATTCACGTTGGAACCCCAGACGCCGACATAGAAGCCGCTTTCGTGGGCGTAGTCGATACCGCCCTGAATGGCCGGGCCCTTCTTGGTCTGGGAGATGCCACGGAAACGGTAATCGGTGGCCAGGGTGAAGTTGCCGGTCAGGGGGCTGGCGGCAGGTGCGTCTTCCGCGTGGGCGATGGTGGGCAGCAGGGCAGCAGAGGCCAGAGCAGCAACGATGGAAGAGGCGATGACGGTCTTGCGCATGTGATTATCTCCTTATAGTCCTACAACAGCAGCTACGGTTTTTAATGGTCTTGCAATCAATGGAGCCGAATGGCTTTGAGCAAACCATGTGCCAGTTTTCTAAAACGCTGAATTTCATAGATTTACGCGGTAATACAGCACTCCTTTCATGGGTAAGAAAACGTCTGGCGCACCAGATTGGTACTTCGCACCATTTGAGGGCGCCCATTTGGTGCGTGCGTGCACTGGGGGGATGCATGCCCCCAGTGCTAAACTTGGGGCAATGTCCATTTGATGTTTGAACTCACGGAGTTCCCCCATGACCAATCCCAAGATCCTCGATGAAATCGGTGCCAAGGTTTCCGAACTGCTGGCCAACAGCCCTGCCCGGGACCTGGAAAAGAATGCCCGCGCCCTGCTCACCAGCGGCCTCTCGCGCCTTGATCTGGTGACCCGGGACGAATTCGAAATCCAGGGCGAAGTGCTTGCCCGGGCCCAAGCCAGACTGGCTGAACTCGAGCAGCGCGTGATCCAGCTGGAAGCCGAAATGGCCCGCCGCCCGCCCATCAGCGGCGGCTAAGCCGGTGGTTTGCTGCACAGGGGCGCTACGGCGCCCTTTTTCATTCATGGCTGGGGTCCGGCTTGCGAGCCGCCCCCGAGCCCCATACGCATGACCACAACACCCCAAGGAGACACCATGCGCCCCTCCCTGCTGCCCGCCCTGCTGCTGGCCTGCCTGCCCGCCCTCGCCCAGGCCGAGCCGGTGAACTACACCATCGACGGCAACCACACCTTTCCGCTTTTCGAGGTGGATCACCTGGGCTACTCGACCCAGCGTGGCCGCTTCACCAAGACCAGCGGCCAGATCACCCTGGATCGGGCCGCCCAGCGTGGCAGCGTGAAGGTGCAGATCGATCCGACCTCCATCGACATGGGCTTTGCCAAGTGGAACGAGAACATGCGCGGCGAAGGGTTCTTCAATACGGATGAATTCCAGCAGATCAGCTTCAGCTCCGAGCGCATGGTGTTTGAAGGGGGCAC
>JAJTBM010000208.1 GCA_021286885.1 Rhodocyclales bacterium | reverse complement strand
GGGCTGACCGATGGCCCGGGCGAGGGGGATCACCTTGAACAGCTCGCCCATCTCATGGGGTGGGGTGAGGCGCTGGAGTGCCTTGGAGCCCCGGATGTATTCGGGGCTTTCCTGGGGTGCCCGGCGCTCCAGGCAACTCAGCACCCCACAGTTGAGCAGCAGATGGGCCTGGGTGGTGTAGCCCAGCACGTCCAGCCCGGCCCCGAAGCCCGCTTCGGCCACGCTGGTGAAGTCCACAAACGCGGTGATGTCGTTCAGCCCGGGCCACAGGAAAGGGTCCGGGTGGGCGTGGTGGCGGTAGTAGCACAGCAAGGTGCCGGTGCTGCGGCTGGGCAGGTAGTACTCGGCCCGGGGGTAGCCGTAGTCGATGAGCAGCATGGCGCCCTGTTCGAGGCGCTGGGCCCATTCGGCCACCCAGGCTTCGCCCGCCAGATTGAGCTCGCTCACGTATTCGCCTTCAGAAGGGAAGCCAATCTCCAGTCGGGCGGCGGCTTCGGCCACTCGGCCTGTGGCGGGGCGGTCGGCCCAGGCGAAGTTGCCTTCCCCATCCAGACTCACGCCCCGCTCGAACAGCCCGTCCGGGCGCCAGGCCAGCACATGCACCGGCATCACATCCAGCACCTCGTTGGCCACCAGCGCCCCCGAGAAGCGCTCAGGCATCGCATCCAGCCAGCTCACCCGCTCGGCCAGATGGGGGGCCTTGGCGGCCAGGGTCTGCTGCTGGCGCTCGCGCAGCTCGCCAGACAGCTCAAGGATGCGGTAGCGGGTGGGCAGGGCGCCCTGGCGCTCCAGCTCGCACAGCAGATCCACCGCCAGCAGGCCGGTGCCGGCGCCCACTTCGATGATCTCGGGCACCGATAATTCCATGATCTGGCGCACCTGGGTGGCCAGGGCCTCACCAAACAGGGGTGAAAGCTCAGGCGCGGTGATGAAATCCCCGCCGCTGCCGAACTTTCGTGCGCCGCCGCTGTAATACCCCAGGCCCGGGGTGTACAGCGCATCGGCCATGTAGGTGCTGAACGGAATCCAGCCACCTGCCTGGGTGATCCGGTCTTTGAGGAGGGCACGCATCTGCGTGCTCTGTTCCAGGGCATCGGCGGAGGGCTGGGGAAGGTTCATGGCCGCAGTCTGACTGACAAAAGAAAAAGGCCGCCATTTTACCTGCCTTGCCGCCGCCTACGGGTCGGGCCCGGGTTTTGCTCGCAGGGCCCCGTATGATTCACTCCTTCAACCTATCCGGGTGATCCGGATTCAGAGTCAGAAGATTCATTCAGATTCAGAGATAGAGATAGACACTGAGAGACTGAGAGACAGCCATGGATGATATTTCCCAAGCGCCAGTCGTGCTTGTGACGGGTGCTGCCCGTCGGGTGGGAGCCGAGATTGCCCGCCATCTGCATGCCAGGGGTGCCCGGGTGGCGCTCCATTGCCGCCATTCGCGGGCGGAGGCGGACGCGCTGGCAGATGCCTTGAATACCCAGCGTCCCGGGTCTGCCGCCGTGTTTGTGGCAGATTTGCTCGAAACGCCGGCCTTGCAGGGGCTGGTCGAGGCCGTAGTGGCGTGTTTTGGGCGTCTGGACGGGCTGGTGAACAACGCTTCCAGCTTTTTTCCGACGGCCTTGGGAGAGATCAACGAGGCCGCCTGGGCGGATCTGGTAGGGTCCAACCTGAAAGCGCCTTTGTTCCTAGCACAGTCTGCGGCGCCCTACCTGCGTAACCATGGGGGTGGAATTGTTAATATTGTAGATATCCACGCCGAGCGTCCTTTGAAAGGATATGCTTTGTATTGTGCTGCAAAAGCTGGGCTGCAGGGCTTGACACGCGCCCTCGCCTTGGATCTTGCACCGCACATCAGAGTGAATGGCGTGGCGCCGGGGGCGATAGAGTGGCCGGAAGACGGGCAGTTTGAACAAACTGAACGGGAGGCCATCGTTGCCCATACTTTGCTGGGCCGGGTGGGCTCACCTGCGGATATTGCTCGCACGGTGGGTTTTTTGCTGTTTGATGCTCCCTATATCACAGGCCAGATCATAGCCGTGGATGGTGGGCGCAGCGCACATCTGTAAGCTTGCGAATGTAAATGTTTATGGCCGAAGCATCGGCCCATGCTGATTGAAATAATTGATTGATTCATGAATCACACTCTTACGCCCGAACTGACCGAAGTTGCATCCGTTGCTGACAGCGTCGAAACTCCCCTGTCCAATTCTTTCTTGCGCCTCCAGAAATTTCTGAAGCGCAAGGTGGGCGAGGCCATCGTCGATTACAACATGATCTCCGACGGTGACGTCGTGATGGTGTGCATTTCCGGTGGGAAAGACTCTTTTACCCTGCTCTCCCTGCTGACTCTGCTGCGCGAGCGGGCCCCGGTGAACTTCCGCATCATCGCCATGAATCTGGATCAAAAGCAGCCCGGCTTCCCGGATCATGTGCTGCCGGCCTACTTTGAATCCATCGGTGTTGAGTACAAGATCGTCACCGAAAATACTTACAAAATTGTCAAGGATAAAATCCCAGAGGGTAAAACCACTTGTTCCCTGTGTTCCCGACTGCGGCGCGGCATTATCTATCGCACCGCGAAGGAGCTTGGCGCGACCAAGATTGCCCTGGGCCACCATCGCGATGACATGATCGAAACCCTGTTTCTGAACATGTTCTTTGCAGGCAAGATCAAGTCCATGCCGCCCAAGCTGGTGAGCGACGACGGTCAGAACGTGGTGATTCGTCCGCTGGCCTACTGCTCCGAGAAAGACATCGAGCGCTACGCCCGGGCCATGGACTTCCCCATCATTCCCTGCAACCTGTGTGGCAGTCAGGAAAACGCCCAGCGCAAGCAGATCAAGAACATGCTGCGCGATTGGGATGCCCGTTTCCCCGGGCGTATCGTTTCCATGGCGTCTGCACTCAAGAACGTGGTGCCGTCCCATCTGGCCGACAACAAGCTGTTTGACTTTGTTGGCGTGGATCGAACGACCGAAGTGGAACAGGGTGACATCGCTTTTGATGCGCCCGACCTGCCTGATTTGAACCGGATTCCGGAGGGGAGCGTGGACGCATCGGCCATCCCCATCAGGATCTGGAACGAACCTTTATGAACCCGTCCCTAGCCCTTGCCGATGTCTCCAGAAACCGCCATCAGCGTCCGTTGACTGGTGACCGCAAGTTCTCCCCGGAGCTGATACGAATGAACGCGCCTGTCCCGACCCCCTGCCTGCTCCTCGCCCTGATCCAGGGCGCCGACCGGCTGGAGGCCAAGCTGGGCAAAGCTGAAGCATCCTATGCGGTTGAGCGTTGTCTCAACCGCATGTCCCGTTGTGCTGAAGCCCATGCCCGCGATGCGCTGGAGTCCCGGCAGGATACCCTGCAGGCCCGTTTCGAAGATGCAGAAGCCGCACTCATGGCTGCCCGGGAAATGCGGGAGCGGGTGAGTGCGCTGCCGCCGGTGAGTGGCATCAAGCTGGGGCTCAGGGTTGGATTGGTGCTCATGTCCGAGCACGCAGGCGTGCTGGAAGATGCACGCCAGGGCGCCCGTCTCCTGGCCCAGGCGGCTGAGGCGGACGCCATTTCGGTGAGTGGTGCGTTTGGCGAAGCCCTGCCCGCCCTGGCGCGCCGCTTGCTGGATGGTTTTGTGGAAGAAGCCGCCCCGGCTGCCTCCCCGGTCCAGGCTGTTGAAGCGCCGAGCACCCTGGAGTCCCACGGAACCGGCGAGGTGCTGACCCGCCCGGTGCCCATGCAGCTGTATCAACCCGAGGTGCCGATTCAGCAGGTACAGCCCATGCAGTCGGAGCAGCCGGCTGCGGCTGTGAGCGTTGAGTTGGCCCACCAACTGCGCGTGAGTCATCGGGGCAAGTCTTGGGTGATCGATGCAAGCCATCCGGCTCTGTTGTTTGGGCGTGAAACCGCGAATGACATCGTTGTGCACGACCCCCGTGTATCGCGCCAGCATGCCCGCATCGAGTGGCGTAACGGCCTGTTCTACCTGATTGACTCCAGCACCAACGGCACTTATCTGCTGGATGACCAGAATCCCGAACGTTGCATCAAGCAGAACGAGCATGTGCTCGGGGAAAAGGGGCATATCGGCTGCGGCTTTTCGGTGGCCGACAACATGTCGGAAGCGGTGGCCTTTGCATTGCTCTGAGCCAAGCTGTCTGCACCCAAAGTAAAAGGCCTGCGATGCAGGCCTTTTTGCTGGGTACCGCGGGACGGTGCGCTGCTTATTTCTTCAGGCATTCCTTCATGAAGGCTTTGCGCTCATCACCCTTGAGCGCTTTGTCGCCGGCTTCCTTGTTGCAGGTTTTCATCTTGCTTTGCTGATCTGAGGCGGCTGCCGGGGCTGCTGCTTCAGCGGGTTTTGCAGAGAGGCATTCCTTCATGAAGGCCTTGCGCTCGTCGCCCTTGAGCGCCTTGTCGCCGGCTTCCTTGTTACAGGTTTTCATCTTGTTCTGTTGCTCACCTGCGGCCAAGACGGCGGGGGCCAGGCTGACGGCCACGAGGGCCAGAGAAAGCTTGAGGATGGTCTGCTTCATGGGGGCAACTCCTTCAGGTGGAAGAAACGGCAAAAATGGGCAGAAAGATGGTTTGGCTGGGAGCGCGGCCACAACCAAGCGTGATCAATGATCAATGACGACAATTATGCTTAAAGCGTAAAACGTAGAGTGGGGCGGTCTGTGAACGTGACGAATGTTCACCGACGCGTTCACCGACTCAGAAGCTGCCGCCTTCCATGGCCCGGCGTTGCCGGTCGACAAACTCCTGGGTCGAGTCTATGCCTCGCAGCAGCAGTATGGTGGAGCGCACCGCTGCTTCGAGCAACACGGCTAGGTTGCGCCCTGCGGCCACAGGCAGCACCACGCGGCGTACCGAAACGCCAAGAATGGTCTGTTGTTCGCCTTCCAGGGTGAGGCGCAGGGGGTCTTCCTGGCCCGGCTGGCGGCGTTGCAGATGGACCACCAGCTTGAGCTTCATCTTGCGCCGGCAGGCGGTTTCGCCAAAGATGGTGCGGATGTTGAGAATGCCCAGGCCGCGCACTTCGATCACGTCCTGCAGCAGCTCGGGGCAGCGTCCTTCCAGCACGGTGGGGGCGATACGGGCAAACTCCACGATGTCGTCGGCCACCAGCCCGTGGCCCCGGGAGATGAGTTCGAGGGCCAGCTCAGATTTGCCGGCGCCCGAATCCCCGGTGATGAATACCCCCAGCCCCAGCACATCCATCAGCACGCCATGCAGGGCCACCCGGTCGGCCAGCTGGCGCGACAGATAGCTGCGCAGCAGGTCGATCACGCTGGCCGACGGGAGGGGGCTCGCAAACAGGGCGATATCCTCGTTGGCGCACAGGGTGCGGATCATGCTGGGGATGTCCTCGTCGTCGGCCACGATGATGGCCGGCGGCGTGTAGGCGAGGATGTCGCGAACGTGGTGGATGACCTTCTCGCGGGGCTGGCGACGGGCCCAGGAGACTTCGGAGCTGCCCAGGATCTGGAGTCGGTCCGGGTGGATCAGGTTGAGGTGGCCGACCATGTCGGCGGGCCAGATGCGGTCTTCAGAGACCGAAATGCGGGTGCACAGGCTGCCGCAGATGTGCCGCAGCCGCAGGCGCTCCAGATTGTCGTCGAAAAGCTTAGCGACCGTCGTCTGGCGCATCGCTGCCCCATTGGGCAAAGAGGGCGTGGGCGCTGGTGTTGTCGGGGGCGGCCAGCAGTTTTTCGCGGAAGGCCCGGTCGCTGAACATCTGGGCGAGTTCGGACAGGAGCTGGAGATGGTGTTCGTTGGCCTGCTCAGGGACGAGCAGCACAAACAGCATGGTCACCGGACGGCCATCGGGGGCATCGAAGGGGACCGGGTCTGCCAGGCGGATGAAGGCACCCGTGGCCTGCTTC
>JAJTBM010000207.1 GCA_021286885.1 Rhodocyclales bacterium | reverse complement strand
CCGTTCCCCGTTGCCGCAGAAGGTCCAGGCCACCACCCGGCTCTGTTTCTGCCCCTGGGCCATGGGCAGGATGCGCGACTCCACCACCCGGGCCTGCTTCAGGGCCGCCTCGATGGGCACCAGGTTGTCGGCCTTGGAAACCAGGGTGGTGAACCACAGCACCCGCTTCGGAATCCGGGCGCTTTCCTCGATCATGGTCCTGATGAAGGCCCGCTCGCCCCCTTCGCACCAGAGCTCGGTGCCGCCGCCGCCGAAGTTGAGGCGGGGCTGGGCCGCCCCCCGCTTTGCCCCCGGCTTGCCCAGCTGGTTCCACTTGCGCTGACTGACCGCCAGCACCTCGTCAGGAGAGCCATGAAAGGGCGGATTGCACAGGGAAAAGTCGAAACGCTCCCCGGAGCGCAGGATGCCGGTGAAGATGTGTTCCCACACCGGCTGGTGGCGCAGCTCGATGGCCGCAGCAGCAGCGGGATTCTTCGCCAGGATTTTCCCGCCATTGGCCAGGGCCGCCGCGTCGATGTCCACGCCCAGAAAGGACCAGCCGTATTCGGCCTGACCGATCAGGGGATACACCAGGTTGGCGCCGGTGCCGATGTCCAGCCCGCGCAGGCCGGGGCCGGTGGGTATGCGCTGCTTGTTGCAGCTGGCCAACAGGTCGGCCAGCACATGCAGGTAATCGGCCCGGCCGGGAATCGGCGGGCACAGGTAGCCCTGGGGAATGTCCCAGCCCTGGATGCCGTAGTGGTGCAGCAGCAGGGCCCGGTTCAGGGCCTTGACCGCCGCCGGGTTGGCGAAATCCAGGGTCGGCGTCCCGGCCGGGCTGGTTTTCAGGTACTTGGCGAGGGCCGCCGAGGTGGCGCACAGGGCGGCCAGGTCATAGCCGTCGGCATTCTTGTTGCGCGGGTGCATGGGGGAGGTTTCCGGAAACGGGGGGCAATTGTCCCATGTGTCGCAAGCCCGACAAAGGTGCAGGCGGGCAATCCATTGTTTTCCATGGACTTTCCATGATAACCAGGAAGGCATGAAACTGGCTTTCCCCGCTCCATCGCCCTCCGGAAGCCGCACCGATGAAGCTGCAGATCGATCGTCCCCACGCCGAAGCCATGCTGCAGGCCTTTCCCCGCCTGGAGTTCCTGCGGGAACAGCTGCGCTTTGGCAACCGGGTGGAAATCCCCTTCGCGGCGCTCCAGGCCGGGGAGCTGGACCTGCTGCAGCAACGCTATGAAAAGGGCAACGGGGAGGAGCGGGCCCGGGCCGCCCAGATCGCCACCCTGCGCCAGGCCCTGGCCACTCCGGGACACCGGTTCCAGGCCGAGGAGCTGGAAATGGCGGTGCCGGCCATCGCCCGCTACCTGGCCGAGGACGCCACCCGGGGCTGGCTGTTTTCCGCAGCGATCACCGGCAAGCCCCTGGCCTGGGTGGTGGCGCGGCTGGACTACACGCCCCCGTCCGAAGAGGAAAGCGGCCGGATTCACCTGGAGCTCAAGGCCAATTCCCGGGCCCGCATGGCGGCGGTGACCCTGCGCATTTCCGGCCCCGACATCGCCGGCCGCAGTGTGGCCGAACTCCTCGCCGCCAAGGGCTACGTCAAGGAGACCCCGGCCCTCCTGGCCAGCTACGAAGAAAACGCGGCCCGCTACTTCGACTGGCGGGCCCGCTACGGGGCCCAGTTTTCCGGCACCGGCACCGGCTGGTTCGCCGAGAATCCGAACGCCACCCACCGGGATACCGACTACGCCCGCAAGGATCAGGTGATCCTCTCCTCCACCGGCAGCCCGGCACGGCTGGTAAACGACGAGGGCATCCTGGGTGAGCGGGTGCTGAGCATGGACGCCACCGGCGACATTCTGGCCAGGTTCGTGCGCCGGGTGCAGCGCAACGCCCGGCTCTCGGGCAAGGAAGAGGCGGAGGTGGAAGACACCCGGGACGGCATCGCCAAGGGCCTGTTCACCGAGCTGCCGGTGCATTTCTACATCCTCATGTTCCACCTCGACCTGCACCACTACGTCTGGGTGCATGTGGACGACATGGCCCCCTACGCCTACCAGCCGGAATTGAAGGACAAGCTGGTGCTGCCGCCGGAGCAGACCGACCTGATCGACATCCTCACCGCCGAGATGGACGTGCTGATGGACGACATCGTCGCCGGCAAGTCGGGCGGCACGACGGTGCTCTGCGCCGGGCCACCGGGCGTCGGCAAGACGCTGACCGCCGAGATGGAAACCGCGCTCAAGGAAGTGCTGACCCGCGCCCAGCGCTGGGGCGCGGTGATGCTGATCGACGAGGCCGACGTGTACATCAAGCGGCGCGACGACAACATCACCATGAACGCGGTGGTCGGCGTCTTCCTGCGGGTGCTGGAATATTTCAACGGGCTCCTGTTCCTCACCACCAACCGGGTGGATGACATCGACGAAGCCATCGTCTCCCGCTGCATCGCCCTGATCCGCTTTCATCCCCCCAGCCGGGACGACCGGTTACGGATCTGGGCCGTCATGGCCGCACAGTTCGGCCTGGAAATCGCCCCGGCGCTGCTCCAGCGCCTGCCCGACATCTTCCCCCAGGCCTCGGGCCGGGACATCAAGGGCCTGGCCAAGCTGAGCGCCAAATACTGCAACCAGAAACAGCTGCCCCCCACGGAAGAGGTGTTCCGCCGCTGCGCCATGTTCCGGGCCCTGGAACAGGCCTGACGCCCCCTGCTTGGGCATTGGCGCCCCAGGGCCTAGAATGCCGGCTTTGCCCCACTGCCGGTTGCCCATGTCCAAGGCTGCGCCTCCCATCCCCGAAATCCGCCCGGAACAGTCCATCGAACTGCTCAAGGCCCTGCACATCCTGACCCGGGACGGCAAACTCAACCAGGACACCCGGCGCAAGCTGAAGCAGGTGTACCACCTCTACAACTTCATCGAACCCCTGCTCGCCGAGCTGGCCGCCGACGGCCAGGACTACTGCGTCGCCGATCACGGCGCCGGCAAATCCTACCTGGGCTTCATCCTCTACGACCTGTTCCTCAAGGCCAGGGGCCAGGGCCACATCCACGGCATCGAAACCCGGCCGGAACTGGTGCAGAAATCCCGGGAACTGGCGGAAAAACTCGGCTTTGCCCGCATGGGTTTCCTCAACCTGAGCGTTGAGGAATCCATCGCCACCCCGGAACTGCCAGCCCGGGTGGACCTGGTCACCGCCCTGCACGCCTGCAACACCGCCACCGACGACGCCATCCGCTTCGCCCTGGCCAAGCAGGCCCGCTTCATCGTGCTGGTCCCCTGCTGCCAGGCCGAAGTGGCCGCCACCCTGCGGCAGCACAAGAACGAATCCTTCAGCAAAACCCCCCTCTCTGAACTCTGGCGCCACCCCATCCACACCCGGGAATTCGGCAGCCACCTGACCAACGTGCTGCGCTGCCTGCTACTGCAGGCCCGGGGCTACCAGGTGACGGTGACGGAACTGGTGGGCTGGGAACACTCCATGAAGAACGAGCTGATCATCGCCAGCAAAACCGGCGGCCCCCGCCGGGACGCCCGGGAACGGGCCGAAGCCATCCTGCAGGAACTGAACCTGGAAAGCCTGCGGCACCGGTTCATCTACTGACAAGCCCCCCCCGCCCACCCCAGGGCGGCACCAGCCCGAAAACCCCACCCCGCCAGGCCCTCCCTGGCAACGCACCCACTCGACATAAGAACGCGCCATCCTTATGCTGTCGCGCTAGCAGCAAATCACGCCCCGAAGACGCCCCGGCAAAGTCGCGGACTGATTTGCTTCCGTGTCATACCCAGCGTAAATAAAACCCCTCACCCATGACCAGGAGCTCTGGAGGCATCATGTTCCCCAGCGTATACGGCGGCAAACCAGAATGGATGGCGATGACGCCGCATATCCCCGCAGCACGCCATGTTCTGCCGCCATCCATCCTTGGAAATAATTCGCCCCCCCATTCCAAAGCCACACCAGCCGCCAGACTGCACCTGAAACATCGGCAAGGATGGATGGCAGCACGGCAGAATATGCATCAATAATGAAATCGACTTTACGTTGAACTAAACCGCTAGCGCGGTGGCTGCGCGCCCACAGATTACGCTGTTTTGCGGGGGCCTCTGGCTCAAGCATTGAGCGGCCCGACCCGATCCTTTTCCTTGGGAATGTTCCCGAGTCAGAAGAGGAGAAGGACATGAGCACACTCAGACAGCGGATGACCGAGGCGATGGTTCTGCGGGGCTTTGCCCCGCGGACCCAAGAGACTTACCTGAACTGTGTCAGCAAGCTCGCGAAACACTACGGGCGATCACCGGATACGCTCGACACAGCGGCCATCCAGGCTTACTTGCTACACCTGATCACCGAACGCAAACTGGCCTACGCCAGCGTCAACCAGGCCGTCTGCGCCATCCGCTTTCTCTTTGCCGTCGTTCTCGGCCAACGCGATGCCGCCTTCGAGATTCCGATGGCCAAGGTGCCCAAACGCCTGCCGCAGATACTCACGCGCGAAGAAGTCAGCCATCTGCTCGCCCACAGCCGCGACATTCGTGCCCGGACCTTGCTGACCACGACCTACGCCGCCGGCCTACGTTTGTCCGAAGTTTGCACCCTGCAGCTGACCGACATCGAATCCTCGCCCGAACGCATGTGTCTCAAAGTGCGCCAGGGCAAGGGCGGCAAGGATCGCTACACCTTGCTTTCACCACGCCTGCTGGAAATCCTGCGCCTGTACTGGCAGGCTTGCCGTCCGAGAGGGTGGCTCTTTCCCAACCGGGCCGGCAACGGCCCGATTGACCACTCAACAGTACAGCGCAGTTACCATGCTGCCCGCGAAGCGGCCGGCATTGAACACGGTGGCGGCATTCACTCATTGCGCCACGCTTTTGCCACGCATCTGCTGGAAGCGGGTGTCGATCTTCACACCATTCAGCGCCTGCTCGGCCATGGCCATGTCGGCACGACCATGCGCTACTTTCATCTGGCCCGAAGCCATCTGACCGGCACCACTTCCCCGCTTGAGTTGCTGACACCCGGCTAAGGCCCGTGGCCCCGGCCAGCCTGGCCGAGGTGCTGTCCGCCTTCGGTCCGGCCTATCTCGCCAGCCATGAACTGCCGCGTGGCGCGGCCAAGGTCTGGCGGGCCATTCTTGCCTGCCGTACCGCAGCGCTCGGCGGGCACGTCGAATCCTGCGCCGATTGCGGGACGAGCCGACACGTCTATCATTCCTGCCGCAACCGGCATTGCCCACGCTGTCAGACGCGGGCCAAGGAGACGTGGCTCGCCGCAAGGCGGCGCGAGGTGCTGCCGGTGCCGTATTTCCATCTGGTGTTCACCTTGCCGCACGCGCTCAACGGCCTGATCGGCGCTGCACCACGCCGGCTCTACGAGAACCTGTTCGCCGCTGCTTCGGCAACGCTCATCGAGTTTGCCGCCAGCCCGCGCCATCTGGGCGGAATGCCGGCGTTCTCGCTGGTCCTGCATACCTGGAAACAGGATCTCGGGCGGCATGTTCATGTGCATGCCCTGGTCGCCGGTGGCGCACTGTCCGACACCGGGGAATGGATCAGCCCGAAGAAGGGCTTTCTGTTTCCGGTCCGGGCGCTGTCGAAAGTGTTTCGCGGCAAGTTTGTTGCCGGCCTTGATGACTTGTGCCGGCAGGGGCATCTGCCCGATTTCCTCAATCCGCTCGCTTGGCAGAACCTCAAGCAAGACCTCTACGCCCACGACTGGGTGGTCTATGCCAAGCAACCGCTCGGTGGGCCGCAAGCCGTGCTCGACTATCTCGGGCGTTACACGCATCGGGTGGCGATTTCCAATGAGCGCATCGTTGGCATCACCCATGACCAGGTGGCTTTCCGGGTACGGGCGGATAGCGGGGGCAAGAAGCGCGTGCAGCGTCTGGCGGGAAGCGAGTTCATCGCCCGCTTCCTGTTGCATGTGCTACCCAGC
>JAJTBM010000206.1 GCA_021286885.1 Rhodocyclales bacterium | reverse complement strand
GAACGCACGGTAATCACTGGATATATCCAGTACCCCCATCAACCGACCCTGGGCATCCTGGATAGGTGAGGCGCTACAGGTCAGGAAGGCATTTCCCTCAAAGAAATGTTCCGAGCCAAACACGTTAACGGCACCGCGTTCGGCGAGCGCAGTGCCAATTGCGTTGGTTCCGCGCTCAAACTCATGCCAACTCGCCCCCGGACGCAGGCTGACCTGCTCGGCACGGCTCAGGAAATCCGCATCCCCATAGCTTTGCAGCACCATGCCCCGGGCGTCAGCCAGGATCACCATGCTGTGGGAGTTGCGGATCTGCTCGAAAAGATGCTCCAGCACGGGCTGGGCATGGGAAATCAGGGTCCGGTTGCGTTCGCGGGCTTCCACCACCCCGCGCATGTCCGGCTCCCCGCAGCTCAGACGACTTGGATCGAGACCGGCCTGGCGGCAGCGCTCCCAGGAGCGCAGGACGTTCTGATCCAACAGCGCCTCGGGTAGCTCGCCCCTACCGAAATAGAGGGAGCGGGCCTCACGCAGATTGACTGCCCGGGCCTCGACGTTGAAAGGAACCTGCATCATCTCCTCCTCCGTTTGTACGGATTGTGCGCCGACTTCGTGGCCGGCTTTAGTGGTGCTCCAAAATGTAGCAGCTGGGTCACATTTCAACAACCTCACTGCTCCATTGCGACTCCGGTCAGCAATTCTCGGGCCAGTTTAACGCCCTCGACCCGTTCCTGAAACATAAAACATATACAGCACAAAAAATGGACAGGGCACTGTTACACAAGCTGGCACGCCCCTTGCTGCTGTGAAATCACTCACAAGCAGGGCAGCAAAAGCTCCGCACTAACAATCCAACTAAGACCAAAGGTGATACAGGTGACTTTCCGCAAATTTTCCGTCCTTCGCGCTATTTCCGCTCTGGCTCTGGTGCTCGGCACCAGCAGCATCTTCGCCCACGGTGACGTGACGCCCCAGGCTGTGGACACTTCCAGCCTGCCCGCCGTCGGCACCGACTGGCTCGCCAAGAACCCCTACCTGGGTAACAAGGAAGCCATCCGCATCGGCAGCTCTGCCTTCAACCAGAACTGCGCTCGCTGCCACGGCCTGGGTGCTGTGTCTGGCGGCATCGCCCCCGATCTGCGCTACCTGCCCGAAGGCCAGGAAGGCGATGAAATCTTCCTGAACCGCATCCGCCACGGCGCCACCCGCGATGGCCGCGTGTACATGCCCCCGTTCGAAGGCATCCTGAGCCAGGAAGCCATGTGGACCATTCGTTCCTGGCTGGAGACCGTGCGTGTCGATTAATCGCCGCCAATTTCTGCTGACTGCCGGTGCTGCTGCGCTGGCAGCAGCCTTGCCGGCCCGCGCCACCGAGCTTCCGGCCGCCATCCGCAGCAAAGGCGCCCTCAAGGTCGCGGTCTACAACAACTTTGCGCCCTACTCGTCCCAAGGTAAAGGGATCGATGTGGAAATCGCCCAGGCCCTCGGCCAGAAGCTCGGCATTCCGGTGCAAGTCACCGGTTACAACGCCGGCGAAGAGATGGACGACGACCTGCGCAACATGGTCTGGAAAGGCCATTACCTGGGGATTCCGCCCTCCGACGTGATGATGCACGTGCCGGTGGACTCCTACCTCCAGGGCAAGAACGACAAGGTCAAGATCTTCGGGCCCTACCATCTCGAAACCATCGTGATGGTGCGCCAGCCGCGCATCAACGCCCCCCGGGGCTCCGCTGCGAATGCGCTGGAAGTGTTCACCCGCGAGAAGATCGGGGTTGAAGGCCGCACCCTGGCCGATGCCTTCCTGCTGGGTGTGCTCAATGGCCGGCTGCGGGATAACGTGGTGCACTTCCCCAGCATCCAGGCAGCGGTCGACAAGCTCAAGGCGGGCGAACTGGCCGCCGTGATGGGCCCCCGCACCGAGATCGAAATGGCCCTGGGCGGCAACACCCAGTTCCTGATTGATCCGGTTCAGATGCCCGAGCTGAAGATCAACAGCTGGCCCCTGGGCATGGCGGTCAAGACCGAAGAAAAAGAACTGGCCGACGCATTGAACGAAGGGATCAAGGCCCTGGTCAAGGACGGTACTGTTGCTGGCATTTTTGCCAAGCACGGTCTGACCCACGTCCAACCTACCCTCTGAGAACCATGCGCCATCGCTTCTACCCTGCCCTCCTGGGCGCGCTGCTGGGCAGCCTGGCCCTTGCCACCCCTGCCCTGGCAGCGCCCTTCGCCTATGTTCCAAACGAGAAATCGGCATCGGTGTCGGTGATCGATACAGCCACCGATACCGTGGTGAACACCCTGCCCGGCGGCCAACGCCCCCGGGGTCTGGCCACCAATGGCCAGAAGCTGTTCATCAGCGAAGCCCCCACCGATGGCCTGGCCGTGGTGGATCTGGCCACGGGCAAGCAGCTCAAGGGGCTCAAGCTGGGCCAGTCGCCCGAAGGCATTTATCTGTCGTCTGACGGCAGGTTGCTGGCCGCGGCTGTCGAGGAATCCAATAGCGTGGCACTGATCGATCTGAGCAAAGGCCGCCAGATCGCCAACATCAAGGTCGCCGGCAAGAACCCGGAGCATGCGGTGTTCAGCCCCGATGGACGCTGGATTCTGGCCAGCGCCGAAGAAGCTGAGCAAGTGGATCTGATCGATGTGCAGCGCAAGCGACAAGTGGCGAGCATTCCGGTGGGGCGCCGCCCTCGGGGCATCGGCTTTCTGCCCGATGGTAGCCGTGCCTATGTGGCCTGCGAGCTGGCCAGCACGGTCTACGCCATCGACATGCAAAGCCGCAGCGTGGTGGCCGAGATCAAGGCCGGCAACTTCAGCAATGGCGTCACCGTAGCCCCGGATGGACAGCGGGTCTATGTCTCCAACGGCAAGGATGGCACCATCAGCGTGATCCGCACCCGCGACCACCAGATCGAAGCCACCATTCCGGTGGGCAAGCGCCCCTGGAACATGGCCATTACCCCCGATGGGCGCAAGCTGTACGTGGCCAATGGACGCTCCAACAGCGTGAGCGTGATCGACACCGAACAGCTGGGCGTAATTGCCGAAATTCCGGTGGGCGAACAGCCCTGGGGTGTCACCATACATCCTTGAGCCCCCCTGAGCACTTCCGACACCGCCAGCTGTCTCAAATAAAAACACCTGCTCCACACTGGAGCAGGTGTTTTGTTTTATATGCTGCTACGCGGTCTGTTGCTGCGCAGCATTGAAGCATCAGAGTTTCAGATCAGCATCGCTGATCTTGTCCGGACCATTGGGCATCATGGGAATATCACCCCAGTTGCCAGCACCACCGGCACGTACCTTGGCCATGAGCTTGTTCACGGCATCGGGCTGCCCCTTGTACTTGGCTGCCACATCCTTGTACGCGGGGCCGACACGCTTTTGATCCACCGCATGGCAGGCAGTACAACGGGCCTTCTTGACGATTTCTTCAGACGCCATGGCAGAAGAACTGGCGGCCACACCCAGGGCCAACGCGCAAGCGATTTGCACGAATTTCATGAACACTCTCCTCCGTATTGGATTTTTGGAACTGACAAACAAGGACGGGACACAAGAGCCCCGCTGAAATCTATTAACGGCAAAAAATTGGGCGACACAAGGTCGCCCCAAACCGCCTTGCCTGCCGATTAGTGCAAGAAGCGTGCACCGCTTGCAATAAATCACACAATCGAACAAATTCCTTTAAATACATCTACTTAAATCAAAACTGCGCACAAGCTGCACACCAGCAAAAATGTTCAAGCCTTGCACATGTGCTCCATACCGTTACGTCAACCGGAACAACTGCCCCAAGTCGGCACGCCTTAAAGCCCCTCCAAACCAGAACACAAGCCCATGCGCTCCGATTAAACAGGCTATAAGCACGGATCCTTTGTCGTTTTTGCCCTCATAGGCAGCGATCAGGCGAAACTTGAGGCAAGTTTCAACACGAATGCGGGAAAAATTCCCGGTTTAGGCACAGTTCCTGCTGTTTCAAGGCTGTGAACCCCCTAGACCAAGCCCCCATCCATCTCACCCTGGACACCATACGGCGTTCATGGGAACGTTGCGCAGCCAGCGGCCTGCGCGCCTCAGACCGCCTGCACGAAGCCGACGGTCGGCGCATCAGCCTGTCTGACCGCCTGGAAGCCAACGCCAAACTGGTCGCCTACGCCCAGCCCATCATGGAGCATCTGCATGAGCAGATGGCACGCAGCTCCTCCACCATTTTGCTGGCAGACGATTCGGGCGTGATTCTGCGCTCCGTGGGTGATGCCGATTTCCTCGAGCGAGCCGCCCGCATCGCCCTCAAGCCGGGCCATTGCTGGGCCGAATCGGTGATGGGCACCAACGCCATCGGGACGGCCCTGGCCGAGCAACGCCCCGTTGCTGTCATCGGTGAAGACCATTACCTCGAACGCAATAAATTTCTCACCTGTATTGCCACACCCATCCATGCCCCGGCGGGCGGTGTACTTGGGATTCTGGATATTTCCACCTCGGTGCGCCTGACCCATGTCCATGCCCAGGCCCTACTCCAGACCACGGCCGGCATCATTGAAAATCGGCTGATCGAAACCCTCGACAACGCGGGCCTGATCATCCATTTCCACCACCAGCCCGAAGCGCTCTCATCGCCTCTGGAAGGGCTGGCAGCCTTTGATGAAGCGGGCCACCTGCTCGCCTGCAACCCCCGGGCTGAACAGCTGCTGGGTCTGGGTAATACCCGACTGCACCGCCCCGACTACGCCGAGATTTTCGAGACCCGCTGGAGCACCTTGCTGGAGCACGCCTGCAGCCACCCAGGCCGCCCCCTCAAGCTGCGCTGCCACCGGGGCCGGGAGTTTGTCGCCCTACTAGTCCTGAATGCCACACCCGCCCAAAAACCGCGTACAGCGCCCAAGGAGCTGCTGCCCACGCCACGTCCCCGCCCGCCGCTCACGCTGGACGACCTGGACTTGGGGGATCGCAACGTATCCAATGCCATCCGACGCGCCCGACGCATCCTGGGCCTGGACATTCCACTCCTGATCCAGGGGGAAACCGGCACCGGCAAGGAAGTCTTTGCCCAGGCTTTCCACTACAGCGGCCCTCGTCGGGACGGGCCTTTCGTGGCGATCAACTGCGCCGCCATTCCAGCCAATCTGATCGAAGCAGAACTCTTTGGTTACGCGGCCGGCGCCTATACCGGAGCCCGGAGCGAAGGCGCCCGGGGCAAACTGCGGGAAGCCCATGGCGGCACCCTGTTCCTGGATGAAATTGGCGATATGCCCCTCAAGCTCCAGGCGGTGCTGTTGCGGGTACTCGAAACCCGGCGCGTCACCCCCTTGGGCGGCGGCCAAGAAGAAGAAATCGATCTTTCCCTGGTCTGCGCCAGCCACCGCTCCCTCAAGCAACTGTGCGAAGACGGGCATTTCCGGCAGGATCTGTATTTCCGGCTCTCGGCCATGACCCTCAGCCTGCCCGCCCTGCGCGAACGCAGCGATCTGGAATCCATCGCCCGGCGCATGCTGCACGATGAATCCCCCGGCCGCCCCGTGCGCATTTCAGCCCGCAGTCTGGATGCGATCCGCCGCTACCCATGGCCCGGCAATATTCGCCAGCTGAAAAACGCACTGCGCCTGGCCACCGCCATGCTGGGGCCGAATGATGACGTGCTGGAGCCCGAACATCTGCCCCAGGATGTATTCGACGACCCGGAGCACCCCCTCGCCCCTCCGCCAGCGCAAAGCCTGCGGGCAGCCGAAGTACGCCTGGTCGAAGAAACCGTTGCACGCCACCAGGGCAACATCTCAGCCGCAGCACGAGAGTTGGGCATCACGCGTACCACCTTGTATCGCAAACTTCGACTGGCGAATCACAACTAAGGGCAAAGCCGGCAGCAGAGCTGCCGGTTTGCTTGGCGCACGTGTGACTTGTTCACGGAGGAAGG
>JAJTBM010000205.1 GCA_021286885.1 Rhodocyclales bacterium | reverse complement strand
GGCGCATGGCCTACGGGCCCGTGGCCCCGGACGACATCCCCGAACTGCTCGACCAGGGCCTGCTGGACGGACGCATGCACCGGCTCGGCCACGGGCTGACCGAACACATCCCCTTCCTTGCCGGCCAGGAGCGCCTGACCTTCGCCCGGGTGGGGATCACCGACCCCCTGAGCCTGGAAGACTACCGGGCCCACGGCGGCTTCGCAGGCCTCAGCCGGGCCCTGGAGCTGCCTCCCGCAGAAATCGTGCAGACCATCACCGACGCGGGCCTGCGGGGCCGGGGCGGCGCGGCTTTTCCCACCGGCATCAAGTGGAACACCGTACGCACCGCCAGCGGGGTGCTGAAATACGTGGTGTGCAATGCCGACGAGGGCGACTCGGGTACTTTCTCAGACCGGATGCTGATGGAAGGCGACCCCTATTGCCTGATCGAAGGCATGACCATCGCCGGCCTCGCGGTGGGCGCCCGCCAGGGCTACATCTACCTGCGCGCCGAATACCCCCACGCCGAACGTGTGCTCCAGGCAGCCATTACCCGCGCCACCGAGGCCGGTTGGCTGGGCGAACGCATCGCCGGCACCGACCACAGCTTCCATCTGGAAGTACGCCTGGGGGCGGGTGCCTATGTGTGCGGCGAAGAAACCTCCATGCTCGAAAGCCTGGAAGGGCGCCGGGGCCTGGTGCGCGCCAAGCCGCCCCTGCCCGCGCTCCAGGGCCTGTTTGGCGCCCCCACCCTAGTGAATAACGTGATGAGCCTGGCGGCGGTGCCCCTGATCCTGGCCCGGGGTGCGGCGTTTTACCGGGACTACGGCATGGGTCGCTCCCACGGCACCCTGCCCTTCCAGCTCTCGGGCGCGCTGCGCCACCCGGGGCTGGTCGAAAAGGCCTTCGGCATCACCCTGCGCGAGTTGCTGCTCGATTATGGCGGTGGCTCGGCCAGCGGGCGCCCCTTGCGGGCCGTCCAGGTGGGCGGCCCCCTGGGGGCCTACATTCCCGAGCATCAGTTTGATGTGCCCCTCGATTACGAAAGCTATGCCGCCCTGGGTGCCATGATTGGCCACGGGGGCGTGGTGGCGTTTGACGACCAGGTCAACATGGCCGACCAGGCTCGCTACGCCTTTGAGTTTTGCGCGCTGGAATCCTGCGGCAAATGCACGCCCTGCCGGATCGGCACCACCCGGGGCATGGAAGTGCTGGATCGGCTGCGGGCCAGCCCCACCCCCGCCGCCCAGGCCACCCAACGCGCCCTGCTTGAATCCCTGTGCGACACCCTGGCCCACGGCTCCCTGTGCGCCCTGGGTGGCATGACGCCCTACCCGGTGCGCTCCGCCCTCGCCCACTTCCCCCAAGACTTTGGCCTGCCTGGAGAGCCCCCATGCTGCTGATCCGCGAACCCGACCACGGCACCCCGGCGCCCCGCTGCGACGGCGCCTGCAGCTGCAACACGGCCAGTACGGGCACCACCGCTGACACCGCAGCGCAGCCCCGGGTGCGGCTGCAGATCGACGGGCGGGCGGTGGAGGTGCCCGCCGGCACCTCCATCCTGCGTGCCGCCAGCCTGAACGGCACCACCATTCCCAAGCTGTGCGCCACCGACCGCATCGACGCGGTGGGCGCCTGCCGCCTGTGCCTGGTCGAGATCAAGGGCCGCAAGGGCTTTCCGGCCTCATGCACGACGCCGGTGGAAGCGGGCATGGAAGTCTGCACCCAAAGCCCGCGCCTGGCCGAGCTACGGCGTAACGTGATGGAACTGACCATTTCCGATCATCCCCTGGACTGCCTCACCTGCAGCGCCAACGGCCAGTGCGAACTGCAAACCGTGGCCGGCCAGGTGGGCCTGCGGGAAGTGCGTTACGGCCTCGCCGGAGCCAATCATTTTGAAGATGCCCAGGCCACCCGGGACGACTCCAACCCCTATTTCAGCTACGACCCAAGCAAATGCATCGTGTGCGCCCGCTGCGTGCGCACCTGCGCCGAAGTCCAGGGCAGCTTTGCCATCACCCTGGACGGGCGCGGCTTTGGCACCCGGGTCATGGCGGGCCAGCATGAAAGCTTTCTGGGCTCGGAATGCGTATCGTGCGGCGCCTGCGTGGATGCCTGCCCCACCGCCAGCCTGATCGAAAAATCCGTCGCCCAGCAAGGCCAGCCCGAACGCAGCGTCACCACCACCTGCGCCTACTGCGGGGTGGGCTGCAGCTTTCATGCAGAACTCAAGGGCGAACAGGTGGTGCGCATGACCCCCGCCAAATCCGGCGGCGCCAACGCGGGCCACGCCTGCGTGAAGGGGCGCTTTGCCTGGGGCTACGCCACCCACCCGGACCGCATCAAAACCCCCATGGTGCGCGACACCATCCACGACCCCTGGCGCCCGGTGAGCTGGGACGAAGCCTTCGCCCACGCGGCCCAGGCCTTCCGCCGCATCCAGACCCAGTACGGACGCAAGGCGGTGGGCGGCATCACCTCGTCCCGCTGCACCAATGAAGAGACCTACCTGGTGCAAAAGCTGATCCGCAGCGCCTTGGGCAACAACAACGTGGATACCTGCGCCCGGGTCTGCCACTCCCCCACCGGCTATGGCCTCAAGCAGACCCTGGGCGAATCAGCTGGCACCCAGGATTTCGCCTCGGTGCTGGAGGCCGACCTGATTGTGGTGATGGGCGCCAACCCCACCGACGCCCATCCGGTGTTCGGCAGCCTGCTCAAGCGCCGGGTGCGCGCCGGGGCCCAACTGATCGTGATCGACCCTCGCGCCACCGAGCTGGTGAGCAGCCCCCACATCCGGGCCACCCACCACCTGCAACTGCGCCCAGGCAGCAATGTGGCCCTGGTGAATGCCCTCGCCCATGTGATCGTGACGGAAGGATGGGTCGATGAGGCCTTTGTGGCCGCCCGCTGCGAAGCCGCCAGCTTTGCCGCCTGGCGCGCCTTCATTGCCGACCCGGCCAACGCCCCGGAGGCCGTGGCGCCCATGACCGGCGTCGATCCGGCCCTGGTACGGGCCGCCGCCCGCCTGTATGCCCAGGCCCCCAATGCGGCCATTTACTACGGGCTGGGCGTCACCGAGCACAGCCAGGGCTCCACTACCGTGATGGGCATCGCCAACCTGGCCATGGCCACCGGCAACATCGGGCGGCGCGGGGTGGGGGTGAATCCGCTGCGTGGCCAGAACAACGTACAGGGCTCCTGCGACATGGGCTCCTTTCCCCACGAGCTGCCCGGCTACCGGGCGGTGGGCGATGACGCGGTACGCCGCAGCTTTGAAGACGCCTGGCAGGTGCAGCTCGACCCGGAACCCGGCCTGCGCATCCCCCAGATGCTGAACGCGGCCCTCGCCGGCAGCTACCGGGGCATCTACATCCAGGGGGAGGACATTCTCCAGTCCGACCCCAACACCCAGCACGTGGAAGCCGCCCTCGCCGCCATGGAGTGCGTGGTGGTGCAAGACCTGTTCTTGAACGAAACCGCCCGCTACGCCCACGTCTTTTTGCCCGGGGCGAGCTTTCTGGAAAAGGACGGCACCTTCACCAACGCCGAGCGGCGCATCTCCCGGGTGCGTCAGGTGATGCGCCCCCTGGCGGGCAAGGCCGACTGGGAAGTGACCCTGGGCCTCGCCGCCGCCCTGGGCCAGCCCATGAACTACACCCACCCGGCCCAGATCATGGAGGAGATCGCCCGCCTCACCCCGAGTTTTGCGGGGGTGTCTTACGCCCGCCTCGAAGAACGCGGCAGCCTGCAATGGCCCTGCAATGCCGACGCCCCCGACGGCACCCCCATCATGCACACCGCCCAATTCACCCGGGGGCTGGGGCGCTTCGTGGAAACGCCCTTCGTGCCCACCACCGAGCGCACCAGCCGGCGCTTTCCGCTGCTGCTCACCACGGGCCGCATCCTCAGCCAGTACAACGTGGGCGCCCAGACCCGGCGCACCGCCAACAACGTCTGGCACCCGGAAGACGTGCTCGACATCCACGCCGAAGACGCCCAGGAACGCGGCATCTGCGATGGCGCCCCGGTCAGCATCGAAAGCCGCAGCGGGCTGACGGTGCTCAAGGCGCGGATCAGCAACCGGGTGGCGCCGGGCGTGGTGTACACCACTTTCCACTTCCCCGAGTCGGGGGCCAACGTGGTCACCACCGACAACGCCGACTGGGCTACCCAATGCCCCGAATACAAGGTCACGGCGGTGGAAGTGCGCCTCGCAACCCAGACTGCCCCATGGAAAGACGGCTACCAGCAACATCAGGCCCTGCAGGCCCGACTGACCCCGGAGCCCCGCTGACGGGTGCTTTGCACTCCCAAAATGTGACGTGCTTCATAGCATCCACCCTTGAAGCCTAACTAACCCTCAAAATCCCGTAAAAGCCTCTGGACTGTGAGGTTTTGGATAAGGTAACTTGCGTTCCGCAACACGGGGGCTAAGCTTGAAGCGTAAGCCCCAACGAACCGGCGCTGGAACGCCGGTTCGCGCTTCACCTCAAGGATTCTGCCGACCCAGCTCCCGGGTCGGCTTTTTTTTGCGCATGCAAACCTGCAAGCCCACCGTCACCGCCCCTGCAGTACAAAGCCCCATCCCGAGCCCCGCAAAATTTTTTGCCCCTGCGTGTAAGAAACCGGAGGCCTGCCCCGACTCATGGCCAGAGACGCAAAACTTCAGCGTTTCCCAACTCACCCCAACAGGAGTCTCGCCATGAACAAGCAATCCAGCCAATCCATTCAATCCATCGCCTCTTTCGCCCTCGGCTCGGTGCTGCTGTCTGCCGCCCTCGCCCCCCTGGCCCAGGCCGCCGAAGGGGGCTTCAGCGCCAAGCCCCTGGCAGCGGGCTACCAACTCGCCCAGGCCGACATGCCCGCCCAAGACAAGATGAAGGATGGCAAGTGCGGCGAAGCCAAGTGCGGGGCCGACAAAAAAGCCCATGGCGACAAGATGAAGGACGGCAAGTGCGGTGAGGCCAAGTGCGGCGCTGACAAGAAAGCCCACGCCGACAAGAAGAAAGACGGCAAATGCGGCGAAGCCAAGTGCGGCGCTGACAAGAAGTAAGCCCCCGTAGGCCTAGCCCCAAGCACCCAGTGAGCCACACGCCACCCCCGCCCGGGGGTGGCCCCGGGAGCCTTCCCCATGCCTAAGCTACCCCTGACGGGCGCCGGCCTGGGTTTCCGGCGGGAACTCATCCCCGCCCTGCAAACCCAGGTGCCCAGCCCCATCCAATTTTTTGAACTGGCCCCCGAAAACTGGGCGCGCATGGGCGGTGCCTCGGCCCGCATCCTGCACAGCTTTACCGAGCGCCACCCCTTTGTCTGCCACGGCCTGTCCCTGTCTTTGGGGGGCCCGGCGCCGCTGGATACCGAATTGCTGGGAGACATCCGCCGCTTCATGGCCCAACACGGCATCCAGCTCTACACCGAACACCTGAGCTGGTGCGGCGATGCCCACCCGCTCCACGAACTGCTGCCCCTGCCCTGCACCGAAGCCGCCGTGCGCTGGACGGCCGCCCGCATCCGCCAGACCCAGGATGTGCTGGGCTGCCGGATCGGCATCGAAAACGCCTCCCGCTACATCACGCCCCCCGGCGCCGAGATGGACGAAGCCGACTTTATCCGGGCGGTGGTGGAAGAGGCCGATTGCCTGCTCCACCTGGACGTGAACAACATCTACGTCAACAGCCAGAACTTCGGCTTCGACCCCCGCGCCTTCCTCGCCCGCCTGCCCCTGGAGCGCTGCTGCTACATCCATGTGGCGGGCCATTACCAGGAAGCCGACGGCTTTTTGATCGACACCCACGGGAGCCCAGTCATTGATCCGGTCTGGGCCCTGCTGGAAGACGCCTACCAGCACCTGCGCACCCGGGGCCTGGCCCTGCCGCCCACCTGCCTGGAGCGGGATTTCAACATCCCGCCCCTGCCCGAACTGGTGGCCGAACTCCAGCACATCGCCCGGCGC
>JAJTBM010000204.1 GCA_021286885.1 Rhodocyclales bacterium | reverse complement strand
CAGGCCTCCATTCTCGCTGCCCTCGCAGACATCGGTTACGAAACCCCGTCGCCCATCCAGGCTGCGTGCATTCCGCAGCTGCTGGCCGGGCGTGACATCCTGGGCGAAGCCCAGACCGGCACCGGCAAAACCGCTGCCTTCGCCCTCCCCGCCCTGAACCAGGTGGACCTGAAGCGCAAGGAACCCCAGGTTCTGGTGCTCACCCCCACCCGCGAGCTGGCCATCCAGGTGGCCGAAGCCTTCCAGCGTTACGCGAGCAAGATGCCCGGCTTCCATGTGCTGCCCGTCTATGGCGGCCAGAGCATGGTGGTTCAGCTGCGCCAGCTCCAGCGTGGCGCTCATGTGGTGGTCGGTACCCCCGGCCGGATCATGGACCACATCGAGCGCAAGAGCCTCAATCTGGACGGCCTCTCCACCCTGGTGCTGGACGAAGCCGACGAGATGCTGCGCATGGGCTTCATCGACGACGTGGAGTGGATTCTCGAACACACCCCCGCCGAGCGCCAGACCGCCCTGTTCTCGGCCACCATGCCGGATCAGATCCGCCGGGTGGCCCACCGCTACCTGCGCGACCCCCAGGAAGTGAAGATCAAGGCGGCCACCGCCACCGTCTCCACCATCCGCCAGCGCTTTCTGCAGATTGCCGGCGCCCACAAGCTGGATGCGCTGACCCGCATCCTCGAAGTGGAAGACGATTTTGATGCGGCCATCGTGTTCGTGCGCACCAAGACTGCCACCGTCGAACTGGCCGAAAAGCTCGAAGCCCGGGGCTACGCCGCCGCCTGCCTGAACGGCGACATGACCCAGCAGCTGCGCGAACGGGTGATCGAACAGCTCAAGAACAAGAGCCTCGACATCGTGGTCGCCACCGACGTGGCCGCCCGGGGGATCGACGTGCCGCGCATCAGCCACGTCATCAACTACGACATCCCCTACGACACCGAAGCCTACGTGCACCGGATCGGCCGTACCGGCCGGGCAGGCCGCACCGGCAACGCGATCCTGTTTGTCGCCCCGCGTGAAAACCACCTGCTGCGCCAGATCGAACGGGCCACCCGCCAGCCCATCGAAGCCCTGCGCCTGCCCAGCCGCGAGGCCGTGGCCGACAAGCGCGTCAGCGCCTTCCGCCAGCAGGTGCAGGATGTGCTCGCCTCCGAAGATCTCGACTTCTTCATGGACGTGATCGGCAACCTCGAAGAACAGAGCGACGCCGGCATCCACGAAATCGCCGCGGCCCTGGCCTTCCTGGCCCAAAAAGACCGCCCGCTGCAGATGCCCGAGAGCGGCCCGGACATCGCCCGTCTGGCCACCGCCCCCGGCGGCAAGCCCGAGCGCGCCCCCCGCGAACAACGCGAACCGCGTGAAAACCGCGAACGTATCCTGGAGCGCCGCCGGGACTTCTCCGAAGGCCGCCTGACCCGCTACCGGATCGAAGTGGGCCGCGAACACATGGCCAGCCCCAAGGACATCGTGGGTGCGATTGCCAACGAAGCCGGCATCGAAAGCCGCTACATTGGCCAGATCAACCTCTACGAGGATTACACCATCGTCGAGCTGCCCAGCGACCTGCCCGACGACGTGATCCAGATCCTGCGCCGCACCCGGGTGCGCCAGCAGCCCCTGCAGATCCGGGTGGCCACCCCCGACGAAGCCCACCGCGAGCGCATGCGCGGCGCCCCGCGCCCTGGCGGCGACCGCGAGCGCAAGCCCGCCGGCTTCGCCAAGCCCTGGCAGGACAAGGGCGATCGGCCCGCGTTTGACCGGGAACGCAGCAACGACCGCCCCCGTACCAGCTTCCAGGATCGGGGCGAACGGGGCCGTCAGGATCGCCCCTACCCGGACCGGGGCGCCCCCAAGGGCCCGCGCAAGCCGCGTCCGTAAGGCATGAAGCCCTCGTTTTCGGAGGGCGCACAAAAAATGACCGGGGCCCCTGAGCCCCGGTTTTTTTGTGCCGTAAATGCCCCATAACGGTGCCAGACCAGGTTTTCTCCCCAGGAAAAAGATGCACCAGAGTGTTGCACGCGCCCCACTGAAACGCATCTGTAACCGAGAAACGGGGCTTGTCTGTTAAAATTTAAAGTTACTGCCATTTCTTTGTAACGTTCACAAGCCATGTTTGGACGCCTGCTGCCCCAAGAGGGCCGTTTTTTTGATTATTTCAACAGCCACGCCGAGCAGATCGTGCTTGGTGCCCAGGAACTCGTCGCTCTGATGGAAGACTTGGGTGCGGCTGAAAAGCACATCGATGCCATCGAAACCATCGAGAACGCTGCTGACAAGATCACCCACGAAACCGTCGCCCAGCTCCACAAGAGCTTCATCACCCCCCTCGACCGGGACGAGATTCACGGCCTCATCAACGCCATGGATGATGTGCTCGACACCATCCAGGACGTGGCCGAGTGCACCACCCTCTACCACATCCAGCGCGTCACCCCGGAAGCCCTGCAACTGGCCAACGTGAGCCTGGCCTGCTGCACCCGGGTCAAGATCGTGGTTGGCCTGATCTCCAACATGGACAACGCCAGCGCCATCCTGCAAACCTGCCAGGAAATCGACCGCCTCGAAAGCGACGCCGACCGGATCATGCGCAGCGCCATGTCCAAGCTGTTCCGCGACGAGCGGGACGCCCTCCAGGTCATGAAGCTCAAGGCCATCTACGAGCAGCTCGAAGGCATCACCGACCGCTGTGAAGACGTTGCCAAGATCGTTGAAGGCATCGTGCTGGAAAACGCCTAAGCGGCTCAGCCCCTGCATCACTGACAAAGCTTAGCTATGGAACCCCTGCACATCAGTTTGTGGGTCGTCGTGGGCCTCGTTGCCGTTGCCCTCGCCTTTGACTTCATGAACGGCTTTCACGACGCGGCCAACGCCATTGCGACCGTCGTTTCCACCGGCGTGCTCAAACCCCACCAGGCCGTGGCCTGGGCCGCCATGTTCAACTTCATCGCCCTGTTCGTGTTCCACCTCAAGGTGGCCAGCACAGTGGGCAAGGGCATCGTCGATCCAGCTGCGGTCGATCACTACCTGATCTTCGGCGCTCTGCTGGGTGCCATCGCCTGGAACATCATCACCTGGTACTACGGCATCCCCTCCAGCTCCTCCCATGCGCTGATCGGCGGGATCGTGGGCGCCACCATCGCCAAGGCCGGCACCGGCCCCCTGGTGATGGACGGCATCATCCGCACCGTGGTTTTCATCGTGGTTTCTCCGCTGCTGGGCTACATCCTTGGCTCGCTGATGATGCTGGTGGCCTGGATCTGCCGCAATAAAACCCAACGCCGGGTCGACAAGTGGTTCCGTCGCCTCCAGCTAGTCTCCGCCGGGCTATACAGCCTGGGCCACGGGGGCAACGATGCCCAAAAAACCGTGGGCATCATCTGGATGCTGCTGCTGGCTGCGGGTATGACCGCGCCGGGCGAACCCGTCCCCAGCTGGGTGGTGATCCTGTGCTACCTGGCCATTGGCTGCGGCACCCTGTTCGGGGGCTGGCGCATCGTCAAGACCATGGGCCAGCGCATCACCCAGCTCAAGCCCGTGGGTGGCTTCTGTGCCGAAACCGGCGGCGCCCTGACCCTGTTCATGGCCTCCGCCCTGGGCATTCCGGTGTCCACCACCCACACCATCACCGGCGCCATCGTCGGGGTGGGCTCCGTGCGCAAGGCCTCGGCCGTGCGCTGGGGCGTGGCTGGCGGCATCGTCTGGGCCTGGGTGCTCACCATCCCCTGCTCCGCCATCATGGCAGCAGGCGGATACTGGCTGGGCCGCTTCATCCTGTAAGCGGGCGGGGCTCCGACCCTGCAGCCAGACCCTTGACGGGCGCGAGGATTGCAACGATCCTCGCGCCCGTTGATTTTTGTGTTTTGTGCTTGCGCGCCTCCACCTTCTCGCGCTCGCACCCTCTGCGTTTCATTCCTCCAGACCACAGGAAATCCGGGCCATGGCCGCACTTACCCTCAAGCAGCAAAAAACCTTCATCGCCATTCGCATCATCGGCGGCCTGGCCTCTGCCGGCGTCCTGGGCTATGCCTACATTGCCAACGTGATGGCCGGCCAGCCCTCCGAAGGCCCGGTACTGATGACCGGCCTGATGGCCTTTGCCGGGCTGGCCTATGCAGGGTTTTACACCCGCAGCCTGAGCAAAATCGCCGCCGCCGAACGGGCCCAAGGACAGGGCTGAGCCATGATGGTGCAGGCACACGGGGCAGGACGCTCCCGGGCCGTGCGGCAAGCCGCGCCCCTGCTGCTGACGACGCTGCTGGCGGCGTGTGTCGGCACGCCACCAGCGCCCGAAGCCCCCGAATCTGCGCCCATCCCATCCCGGGAGCCCGTGCGCAAACCCAGCCCGACCCCTGCGCCCATCCCCGAAGCGCCCCGCCGCCCCACTCCGCGCCCGCCCGCAGCTGTCGTGGCCGTACCCACGCCAGCCCCGCGCCCCGCCATCAGCGCCGAATCCCGGGCGCTACTCCAGCACCTGTTGCCCGCCGGGATTCAAGACCGGGCCGATTGGGCCCAGGACATCCTCACCGCCTTCCAGTGGCTGCGCATCCCCGCCGAAGCCGAAAACCTGTGCGCCACCCTGGCCATCATCGAGCAGGAATCCAGTTTCCAGGCTGACCCGGTGGTGGCTGGGCTGGATCGGATTGTGTGGAAAGAGATCGAAGCCCGCCGGGAGCGCCTGCACCTGCCCAAGCTGCTGGTGGATGCGGCCCTGGCCAAGAACAGCCCTGACGGGCGCAGCTACAAGGCCCGCATCGACGCCCTGCGCACCGAGCGCCAAATGAACGCGCTGTTCGAGGACATGATTGCCGAAATCCCCTTCGGGCGCGAACTCCTGGGCGGCTACAACCCGGTGCGCACGGGCGGCCCCATGCAGGTGAGCGTGCGCTTTGCCGAAGAACACCAGCGGGAACGGGGCTATCCCTACCCCACCCGGGCCAGCGTGCGCAGCGAGGTATTCACTCGCCGGGGCGGGCTCTACTACGGCATTGCGATCCTGCTGGACTACCCGGCCCCCTATACCCGGCCCGTCTTCCGCTTTGCCGACTTCAACGCGGGCCGCTTCAGCAGCCGCAACGCGGCTTTCCAGAACGCCGTGGCACGCCTCGCCCGCCAAGAACTCGTGCTGGATGGCGATCTGCTGCGCTACACCAACGGCCAGCCCAGCGATGAAACCAGCAGCACCCAGCAGACCCTGTACGCCCTCGCCCCGCGCCTAGGGCTGTCCCGGGCCGAGCTGAACCGGGATCTGCGTCTGGAAAAAACCGCCGCCTTTGCCCAATCACCCCTCTACCAGCGGGTGTTCACCCAGGCAGACGGCCTGGGCCCCAGCCTGCCCCGGGAGCTGCTGCCGCGCATCGACCTGCACAGCCCCAAGATCCAGCGCAAACTCACCACCGCCTGGTTCGCCGAGCGGGTGGACGGGCGCTACCAGCGCTGCCTGGAACGGGCTACCCGCCGCTGATCTCCCCCACGCCTGAAACCCTGCGGAAATAATTGACCCAGACCATACGCTAACGTACGGCCACGCTTTACAATCGCGTACAAGCCGCACGGAAAACGCGTGCTTAAATGCCGCGATCGGCCCCGATCAGGCACGACAGGGCCCGCAAGGCCAGACAAAACCTAGAACACGGGAGAAAAGCATATGAATGTTCAGGAGCTCTACGCCGCCAAGAAAACCACCCCCGCCGAGGCGATCCGCCTCGTCAAGAACGGCGACACCATCGTGGTGCCGACCGCCGTGGCCGAACCGCCGGCCCTGCTCCACGCCCTGTCCGAATACCGCCGCGACTTTCTGGATGTAAAGGTGGCCCAGATCCTGGCGGTGCGCAAATTTGGCTATCTGGACCCGACCACCGCCGAACACGTGCGCCACAGCGCCTACTTCTTCAGCGGTGCGACCCGGCCTGGCTTCCGGGAAGGCGTGGTGGACTTC
>JAJTBM010000203.1 GCA_021286885.1 Rhodocyclales bacterium | reverse complement strand
TCGGTCAGGCAGTTCATGGAGTTGGCGGTGAACATGCCGGAGCAGGAGCCGCAGGTGGGGCAGGCGGAGCGCTCGATGGCGTCGACTTCTTCGTCGGAGCAGCTGCTGTCGGCAGCCTTGACCATGGCGTCCACCAGATCCAGGGAGATCACCTTGGCTTCCCACTTGACCTTGCCGGCTTCCATGGGGCCGCCGGACACGAAGATCACCGGGATGTTGAGGCGCAGGGCGGCCATCAGCATCCCCGGGGTGATCTTGTCGCAGTTGGAGATGCACACCATCGCGTCGGCGGTGTGGGCATTGACCATGTATTCAACGCTGTCGGCGATCAGGTCGCGGGAGGGCAGGCTGTAGAGCATGCCGCCGTGGCCCATGGCGATGCCGTCGTCGATGGCGATGGTGTTGAATTCCTTGGCGACGCCGCCAGCGGCTTCAATCTCACGCGCCACCAGCTGGCCCAGGTCTTTGAGGTGCACGTGGCCGGGCACGAACTGGGTGAAGCTGTTCACCACGGCGATGATGGGCTTTTCGAAGTCGCCATCCTTCATGCCGGTGGCGCGCCACAGGGCGCGGGCGCCGGCCATGTTGCGACCGGCGGTGGAGGTGCGGGAGCGGTACTGGGGCATCTCGGAAGACTCCGTTGTTCTCAGGGGTTAGCCAATCTGCCATTTTAACGCCGGTTTGGCCGGGCGGGCTTCAAAACGGCATGGGGAGATGGCCGGGCCTGGGGCTCAGACCCGGAAGCGCCCGACCGTCTGCTGCAACTGGCCGGCCAGATCTTCAAGCGCGTGGGCGGCGCCGCTGGTGGCATCCACGCTTTGGGCGTTGGCGCTGGCCATGTGCTCGATGGTGTTGATGCTGCCCACCACGGCATCGCCGGCCCGACGCTGGTCGGCCGAGGCCTGCACGATCTCGTCCAGCCCCTGCCCTACGGCGGCCACCGTCTGATTGGCCAGGTCTATGGCCTGGGAGACGCTATCCAGGGAGGCGTGGCTGGCGTTCAGATAGTCCAGCCCTTCGCGGATGATGGTCTGCACCGAGGCCGACTGCTGGTTGAGCGTTTGCGTCACACGGTCGATTTCCTGGGCCGAATGGGCGGATTTTTCGGCCAATTTGCGTACCTCATCGGCCACCACGGCAAAACCGCGCCCCTGCTCCCCGGCCCGTGCGGCCTCAATGGCTGCATTCAGCGCCAAAAGATTGGTTTGCTCGGCGATTTCGCGCACTTCACGGGTCATGGTGGTGATGGTTGAGGTGGATTCGACAAAATGCACCACCGCATCAGCCATTTGCCCCACGGCGCTTTCAACTTGCTGCACGCCCTGCACCAGTTGCCCCAGGGTGCGGCGGCCGTCTTCGGAGCGCTGCAAGCTCAGCTGGGATTGCTCATGCACCACGCCTGCATGGCCGGCCACCTGGCTGATGGCATCCACCATCTGGGCCACGGAAGCCTGGGCTTGGCGGGATTGTTCCTGTTGCTGGTGGGAGCCATCCGCCACCCGGTCGGCACTGGCCCGCAGGGCATGGACGGAATCGCTTACCCGGCTGGCGGATTCGCTCACCTGGCGCACCAGTTGGGCGACGGTGTTGAGCATCTGGTTGAAAGCGGCAGCCGTGCGGCCGATTTCATCCTGGCCATGCACCGGCAGGCGACGGGTGAGATCCCCTTCCCCGCTGGCGATTTCTTGCAGGCTGCTGGCAAGCTCGGTCAGGGGGGCGCCCACAAAGCGGCGGATGAAAAAGATCATGAAACCAATCAGCGGCAGGCACAGCACCAGCGCACCGAAAATGCTCTGCCACATGAAGGTGCTGACCGCTGAATTCACCTTGTCGAGGGAAACCTTCATGCTGACCAGGCCCAGGGGCGTGCCTTCGGTTACTTGGTGGCAGCCCAGGCAGTTTTTACCCAGGTAATTGCTGGACGCCAAGGCGGGCTTCACGAAGCGCAGGTAGGTGCCCCCACCTTCCACCCGGCTGATCGTGTGCCGGCTGGCAAATGCATCGCGCTCATCGGCATCCAGGTTGGGCTGGGCCCGCTTGCCGGGGCCAAACTGGGCACTGACGGCCTCCCCGCGCAGCACCTGGAGATCCTGAATGGCGGCCAGTTGCTTGATCTGATCCAGAAAGACTTCGCGTTGATCCACGGTGCCGGTGATCATCATGCCGGTGAGGCCGGCCATGGTCATTTCGTGCACGCTGAGGGCGAAATCTTCGGCTTGCTGAATCGCGATATCACGGCTCACCCGGGTTTCCCAGGCAATCATGCCGCCCCAGGCGAGCAACAACATGAACCAAATGGCGCCCGCCAGCCGCAGCCAGATGGGTACATCCGAAAACTTGCGCACAATCCCTTCCTCCCAAATGGGGAGCAACTGCCCTCAGGGGCATTGGCTCCAAACAGCTGGGGTCAACGGCAGTGCAGCAAAGGACTTAAGGACTGGAGATGTGAAGGGCTTGAGAACTGAATGGAAGGCGCGTCGGGGCATACCCACGCCCAATCAGGGGCGGGCAGATGCTCGAACAAGGCGGAAGACGGCGTGGCAGGGGTTGGAGCGAGGCGCTCAGGCAGCCCCGCGCCCGGCACCGGGCTTGGTATTGACCTGCTTGGTCGCGGCGTTCCAGTCGGCCTTGGCCATGAGGGGCCAGGCGGCCAGGGCGCGGTCGATGGATACGTCGATCAGGGTTTGTTCCTCGCGCCGGGGCGGCTTGAGGACGAAGTTGGCCACTTCGTTGCGGTCGCCCGGATGGCCGATGCCAACCCGCAGGCGCCAGTAATCTTGAGTGCCCAGATGGGCGGTGATGTCTTTGAGTCCGTTGTGGCCACCAAGGCCACCCCCGAACTTGAGGCGCAGCTGGCCAGGGGGAATGTCGAGCTCATCATGCACCACCAGAATCTCGGCGGGCGTGATGCGGTAGAAGCGGGCCAGGGCGGCCACCGCCTGACCGGAGCGGTTCATGTAGGTCTGGGGCATCAGCAACCAGACGCCGGCTGCGCGGGCATTGGCCGCGAGCCCATGGAACCGGGCTTCTTTGGAGAAACTGGCCCCCAGATCGGCGGCCAGTCGCTCACAAAACCAGAACCCGGCATTGTGCCGGGTCTGGGCGTATTCATCTCCCGGGTTGCCGAGGCCGACGATGAGCTTGGGAACACACTGACTCATGGTTTAAGCGGCCTCGATCTTCTCGGGAATGATTACGGGGTATTACTCAGCAGCTTCAGCAGCGCCGCGCACAGCCAGGATGGTGGCGACCACGGGGTTTTCACCGTGGGTCAGCGCTTGCACGCCGGCGGGCAGCTTCAGGTCGGACACGTGCAGGGAGTGGCCGGAAGCCAGATCCTTCAGGTCGACTTCGATGAACTCGGGCAGGTCGCCGGGCAGGCATTCCAGATCCAGTTCGGTCAGCACGTGGGACACGATGCCACCGTCCAGCTTGACGCCGGGGGCGACGTCAGCGTTCACGAAGTGCAGGGGCACCTTCACGTGCAGCTTGTGGGTGGCGTCAACACGTTGGAAGTCCAGGTGCAGCACTTGTTGCTTGTAGGCGTGCCATTGGGTGTCACGCAGGATCACGGCCTGGGGGGCGCCATCCACAACCATGGTCAGCACGGAAGCGTGGAAGGCTTCGTTGCGCAGCAGGTGGAAGATTTCGTTGTGGTCCAGTTCAACCTGGATGGGGGCCACGTCACCACCGTAAACGATGGCGGGCACGCTGCCAGCGCGACGCAGGCGGCGGCTCGCACTCGAACCCTGCTTGACGCGAGACTGGGCGTTGAATTGAATGGTCATGCTCAGATACTCCAGTAGGAATCAGTCCATCCGCGACCAGATGGACTCAAAAAAGCCGGCAGACTTGCGTCGGCCGGCCGGTAAGGGGTGCTTTCAGCTCACTCGTTGAAGAGGGAACTGACGGATTCTTCGTTGCTGATCCGCAGCATGGTGTCAGCAAACAGGGATGCGATCGACACGGAGCGGATGCGGGTGCAGGCCTTGGCTTCGTCCGACAGGGGGATGGTGTCGGTGACAACCAGCTCGTCCAGATCGGATTCGTTCAGGCGGGCAATGGCGGGGCCGGACAGCACTGCATGGGTGCAGTAGGCCAGCACGCGCTTAGCGCCATTTTCCTTGAGTGCCTGAGCAGCCTTGCACAGGGTGCCTGCGGTATCAACGATGTCATCCATGATGACGCAGGTACGGCCTGCGACTTCACCAATGATGTTCATCACTTCGGAGACGTTGGCCTTGGGACGACGCTTGTCGATGATGGCCAGGTCGCATTCCAGACGCTTGGCGAAAGCCCGGGCGCGCACCACGCCGCCCACGTCGGGGGAAACAACCATCAGGTCTTCGTGTTTCTGCTTTTCCAGGTCGTCGAGCAGCACGGGGGCGGCGTAGACGTTATCAACCGGAATGTCGAAGAAGCCTTGAATCTGGTCGGCGTGCAGATCATCGGTCAGGACGCGCTGGACACCGGCTGCCTGGAGCATGTTGGCCACCACCTTGGCGGTGATGGGCACGCGGGCAGAACGGGGCCGGCGATCTTGCCGGGCGTAGCCGAAGTAGGGAATCGCAGCGGTGATCCGACCGGCGGAGGCACGCTTCAGGGCGTCCACCATGATCAGCAATTCCATGATGTTGTCGTTGGTGGGGACGCAGGTCGGTTGCAGGACGAAGACGTCCTTACCGCGCACGTTCTCCAGCAGTTCGACATTGACTTCGCCATCCGAAAAACGACCCACGGTGGCGGAACCTTCGAATGCCGGAATCAAAATCCGGTGCCTTGACCAACTTGGCGACTCCCCAATAATCGTACGCTCACACAACCCAGGTTTTTAACGGATGCTGATCTAGCCCTTGAGCCACCCAGACAACCCAACCTTGCGGAGCACTGGCAAGCACTTCATTTGCTTGCGCCTCGGTTTCGAAGCTTGCAAAAGAGCAACCACCAGAGCCTGACATTCTAGCAGATCCTTTTGAAGAAAGCCAACTAATTGTTTGCTTTACTTCCGGATACTTGCTGCAAGCAACTGCTTGCATGTCGTTTCGCGTGTCGTGTGCTGCGAAGACCCGAATTATTCTAGGTTCCGTATCCCGTGTCAACTCTTTTGATGAAAATATTTCAGCGGTTGGTACAGACACGGGCGGGGCCACCAATACATACCAGGCCGGGGGCACCTCCAGGGGGTGGAGTTCTTCCCCCACACCTTCGGCAAATGCGGTCTCGCCATAAATGAAGAAAGGCACGTCAGCCCCCAGGCGCAGGCCCAGGGCCTGCAGGGTGGGCCGATCCAGCCCGCAGCCCCAGATCCGGTTGAGCCCGATCAGCACCGTGGCCGCATCCGAGCTTCCGCCCCCCAGGCCACCGCCCATGGGCACCCGCTTCAACACCCCGATGTCGGCCCCGTAGGCAGTGCCGGTTTCCTGCTGCAGAAGCCGGGCGGCGCGGATTACCAGATCGGCCTCGGGCGGCACGCCCGGCACGTCGGTGGTACGGCACAGCTGGCCATCGTCCCGACGGCGCAGGGTGATCTCGTCGCCCCAATCCAGCATCCGAAAGGCGGTTTGGAGCAGATGGTAGCCATCCGGACGGCGCCCGACGATGTGCAGGAACAGGTTGATCTTGGCCGGGGCCGGCAGCCGATGGGTGGCGGTCGGGTCAAAGGAAACTGCGTGGGTCGCGTTCGAAAATTCGGTGAAAGACATTCAGGGATTCCAGGCATCAACAATCAGGCGCAGACGGGTATCGCCCTGGTGGATGTCCACCCGGCGGGGCAAAGCGGCGGGCCCGTCCCCCGCGTATTCGGTGTATTCGATGGTCCAGCCCTGATCCACGACCCGGGCCGGGCGCCCCTGGGCATCCCGCTCACGCACTTCAGCATCGGGATGGAGGCGGGCCGTCACCCAGCGGGGCAGCAGTGCAAGAGGGGCCGAAATGCCCACCAGCGAGTGCATC
>JAJTBM010000202.1 GCA_021286885.1 Rhodocyclales bacterium | reverse complement strand
CTTCGATGGCGCGGCGGCTCTTGCTTTGCAGGATGCCCAGGATGCGGTCGGAGTCGCGCACCGAGGAGACTTCCGGGTTGGTCACCACCAGGGCGTCGTCGGCGAAGGTGAGGGCCATCACGGCACCCCGTTCGATGCCGGCGGGGGAGTCGCAGACGATGTAGTCAAAACCCTGGTCGGCCAGGTCTTTGAGGACTTTTTCGACGCCTTCTTCGGAGAGGGCGTCCTTGTCCCGGGTCTGGGAGGCGGGCAGGATGAACAGCTTGTCGCAGTGCTTGTCCTTGATCATGGCCTGGTTGAGGTTGGCCTCGCCGTTGATGACATTGATCATGTCATACACGACGCGCCGTTCGCAGCCCATGATGAGGTCCAGGTTACGCAGGCCGACGTCGAAGTCGATCACGGCGGTCTTGAAGCCGCGCAGGGCGAGGCCGCTGGAAAAGCTGGCACTGGTGGTGGTTTTGCCCACACCGCCCTTGCCGGAAGTTACTACGATGACGCGTGCCACAATGTCCCCTTTATCGTCTGATTAAATGGCTTCAGCCCAGCTGAAGCGGGGTGATGTCGAGTGTGTGTTGGTTGTTGGCCTGGATCAACCGGACCTGGGCGCCACGCCCGGCCACGGGTTCGGGGATGCCGGGCTCGAAGGTGCGATACACGCCGGCAATCGAGACCAGCTCGGGGCCAAAGTTTGAACTCATGATGCGGGCCGAGGTGTCGCCCCGGGCACCCGCCAGGGCGCGCCCGCGCAGGGGGCCGTAGCAATGGATGCAGCCATCGGCAATGACTTCGGCGCCCGGGCTCACGCTGCCCAGCACGATCAGATCGGCGTCGCGGGCATACACCTGCTGGCCGGAGCGCAGGGGGCGCTCAACGATCACGGTGCTGGTGCGCGGCGCGGCGATGCTCGGCGCGGGGGGCGGGGGCGGCGGAGGTGCTTCGACCGGCTTGGGGGCCGGGGCCGGCGCTGCCTGGGGGGCGGGCGTGGGTGCTGGAGCGGCGCTGAGGCCGGCATCCGGGCCCAGCACGGCCAGGCCGACCCGTTTGGCACTTTCGTGCAGATGGGGCGCCAGATTGCGTACCGCGATGGGTTGCACCTGGTAGCGGCGCAGCAGGCTGGTGATGGCGGTCCAGTCTACCCGGTCGGGGATCTGGGCGAGCTGGGCGAAGTCCAGAATGAGGGGCTCGCCCGCAAAGAAGTCAGGCATGCCACCGAGCATCCGGTGCAGGGCGTCGGAGAGGCGCACCGCATCTGCATCACGGACATGGGCGGTCATGACCGCCAGATGCGCGCTCTTGAATTCGATCAGTGTGCCCTGGGGGGTTGCTTTGATCATGGGTGGTTGCGCGGTGTTAAACCGTTAAAGTCTACGTTTGCGTAAAAAAACGGGCAAGTGACCCACTGCACGATGGGCTTCATCAGTGCAAAGTGGGGGGCGTTGCCCGCATGCTATTGAAAATTGACGGCAGATCGTCTGCTTTTACCCGGTATTCATGGTTCGAGAGGTCGTCTCGAATCACAATTTCACCGTGTTCAGCAATGATTTGCTCTGCTTCAGCCTGGCCGAGGCCCCGCAGCATCTCGTGGATGCGGGCCCAGTCCATGGGCCAATGGTGGGTGATTTCCCGGGCCTCAAACACGCGCACGGTTTCTTGGTGGAACAGGCGGGTGAGGATTTCTTCCGGTTCCAGACCCAGCAGTTCATCGGCGCGCAGGGTGGAGGCGAGGCGGGTGATGCGGTCCCAGCCATCGGCGTCTTTCTGGTCGGCGCCGGGCAGCTTCTGCAAAAACAGGCAGGCGGCGGCGCCCGCATCGCAGGCGGTCTGGAGGGCCGACGGGAGCTGTTCGGATTGGGTCAGGTAGTTCTCGAACACCTGGGCCACGCTGTCGCCTTCGATGGGCACGTAGCTCTGGTAGGGGCGCTCCAGGGCTTCGATGTCGAGGGTCATGAGCAGGTGGCCGTCGCCCACGAGCTGGCCGATGGCGGTGCTGCCTGCGGCGCCCGTGCTGGCCTCGGGGGCGTGCTTGGCGTAGCCGCGCAGGTTAAGGGCTTCGTTGCAGTCAACCACCAGCAGGCTCACCGGGCCATGGCCCTGGATCTGGATGGTGAGGCGGCCGGTCTGCTTGAGGTTGTTGGCGATCACGCCCACCACGGCGCTCATTTCGCCCAGCAGGTTGCGCACCGGGGCCGGGTAATCGCGGCCGGCCAGCATGGCCTGCCAGACATCGCCCAGGCGGACGATGGCGCCCCGGATGTCCAGGTCTTCGAGCAGGAAGCGTTGTACGTAGCTGGCGGTGTTCATGGGGTATTTTCTGCCTGGGGATAAAAACTGGCGTAGAGGTTGGCGGCAAAACCCACCAGCAGCGGGCCGGGGGCGGGGTCCAGCACCGGACGGCGGATCAGGCTGGGGAATTCCTGCATCAGCTGCACGGCGGCGCTCTGGGTGTCGAATTCCTGGCGCTCCGGGGGAAGCTTGCGCCAGGTGGTGCCCTTGGTGTTGATCAGGGTCTTCCAGCCCACGGCCTTGCTCCAGGCGTGGAGGCGGGCGGAGTCGATGCCCTGCTTTTTGTAGTCGTGAAAGGTGTAGCTCACACCGCGCCCGTCCAGCCACTGGAGGGCTTTTTTCATGGTGTCGCAGTTCTTGATGCCGTAAATGGTGTTCATGCCCGGGATGATAGCGCTCTATCCAATGTGGATAAGCCAGGATCAGAAGGGAAAAACAGCCCGATTTCGGCGCGTGGGCGCCGGATCGGGCTTGGTTTGGCGTGGGGCCGCTGCCAAAGTGACAGAATCGGCAGAATTCGCCCGTTTCAGGCGAATTCTAGCCTCTGGCGCCCAGGGGTGGCTTATTTCTTCAGGGCCTTGGCGAAGGCGCTGGCGAGGGAGCCGGCAAACGCAGGTTCGCGCTTGACCTGGGGGGCCTTACCCCGGGGGGCATCCCGTCGCTCGTTGCCGGGCCGTGCGCCCTGGGCGGCGGGGGTGTCGCCCATGCGCATGGTGAGGGCGATGCGCTTGCGGGGCAGATCCACTTCGGTCACCTTGACCTTGACCACCTGGCCCGCCTTGACCACCGTGTGGGGATCTTTGACGAAGCGGTCGGCCAGGGCGGAGACGTGTACCAGCCCGTCCTGATGGACGCCGATATCCACGAAGGCGCCAAAGTTGGTCACGTTGGTGACCACGCCTTCCAGAATCATCCCCACGCTCAGATCCTTGAGGCTTTCAACGCCTTCCTTGAAGCTGGCGGTCTTGAACTCGGGGCGCGGGTCGCGGCCCGGCTTGTCGAGTTCCTTCAGGATGTCTTGCACGGTGGGCAGGCCGAAGCGTTCGTCGGTGTAACGCTCGGGCTTGAGGGCGCCGAGCACGCGGCTGTCGCCCATCACCTGACGCACATCTTTCTGGATGTCGGCCAGGATGCGCTCCACCACCGGATAAGCTTCCGGGTGGACGGCGGAGGCGTCCAGCGGGTTGCTGCCGTTGCTGATGCGCAGGAAGCCGGCGGCCTGTTCGAAGGTCTTGGGCCCCAGGCGCGGCACCTTGAGCAGGGCGGCCCGGCTCGGGAAGGGGCCGTTGGCGTCCCGGTAGCTGACGATGTTGGCGGCAAGGCTCGCGTTCAGGCCGGAGATGCGGGTGAGGAGCGGCACCGAGGCCATGTTCACATCCACCCCGACCGCGTTCACGCAGTCTTCGACCACCGAATCCAGGGCCTTGGCGAGGCGGCCCTGGTTCACATCGTGCTGGTATTGGCCAACGCCGATGGACTTGGGGTCAATCTTGACCAGTTCGGCCAGGGGGTCTTGCAGGCGGCGGGCGATGGACACTGCGCCGCGCAGGCTCACGTCGAGTTCGGGGAACTCCTTGGCGGCCAGTTCGGAGGCGGAATACACCGAGGCGCCGGCTTCCGACACCACGATCTTGGTGAGGCCCAGTTCGGGGTGCAGCTTCATCAGCTCGCCGGCCAGCTTGTCGGTTTCCCGGCTGGCGGTGCCATTGCCGATGGCTACCAGCGAAACATTGTGGCGGGCGCACAGGCGGGCCAGCGCGTGCAGGCTGCCGTCCCAGTCGCGGCGCGGTTCGTGGGGGTAGATGGTGGCGGTGTCGAGCAGCTTGCCGGTCTGGTCCACCACAGCCACCTTGACGCCGGTACGCAGGCCCGGGTCCAGGCCCAGGGTGGCGCGGGCGCCTGCGGGGGCGGCCAGCAGCAGATCTTTCAGGTTGCGGCCAAACACCCGGATGGCTTCTTCTTCGGCCTGCTCGCGCAGAACGCCGAGGATTTCCAGCTCCAGGTGCAGGGAGATCTTGACGCTCCAGGCCCAGCGCACCGTGTCGCGCAGCCAGGCATCAGCCGGACGGCCTTCGTCGCGGATGCCAAAGTGGCCGGCGATGCGCCCTTCGCAGGGGTTGGGGCCGGGGGCGCTGCCGTCGGTGGGGTCGGAATCCAGCCCCAGTTGCAGGCGCAGGATGCCTTCGTTACGCCCCCGGAACAGGGCCAGGGCCCGGTGGGAGGGGAGGGTGGAGACGCTTTCGCGGAAGTCGAACCAGTCGCGGAACTTGGCGGCCTCGGTGCTATCGGCCTTGTCGGCGAGCACGGTGGACACCACCTGGCCGTGTTCCTGCAGGTAGCCGCGCAGCTTGCCCAGCAGCTCGGCGTCTTCGGCAAAGCGCTCCATCAGGATCTGGCGGGCGCCGTCCAGCACGCTGCGGGCGTCGGCAAAGCCGGCGTCCGGGTTCAGGTAGGCGGCGGCTTCGGCCTCGGGGCTGAGGCCCGGATTGCCCAGCAGGGCTTCGGCCAGGGGGGCGATGCCGGCCTCCCGGGCGATCTGGGCCTTGGTGCGGCGCTTCTGCTTGTAGGGCAGGTAGAGGTCTTCCAAGCGCTGCTTGGTCTCGGCCAGGAGGACTTCCGCCTTCAGTTCCGGGGTCAGCTTGCCCTGTTCCTCGATGCTGGCCAGGATGGCATCCCGGCGCTCCTCCAGCTCCCGCAGGTAGGTGAGCCGTTCCTCCAGGTTGCGCAGCTGGGTGTCGTCCAGGCCGCCCGTCACTTCCTTACGGTAGCGGGCAATGAAGGGCACGGTGGCGCCTTCGTCAAGCAGCTGGACGGCGGCCATGACCTGGGCGGGACGCACGCCCAGTTCGATGGCGATGCGGTGTTCGATGGGTGCGAGCATGGGATGCGGCTTTTTCCGGAAAAGGGCGAACCATGCCAAAACCGGCGCCGGATGGCAAGCCGGAACAAGCCCGGATCCGGCCCCGGAGATGCCCCGGAAGGCCGGAAAATAACTGTCCCCATGCCTTCTGCTGCCTGGGGAAATGGAGTAGCATCCGGAACACCAGTGATCATTCCGAAATCATTTCTAGGAGGGACTATGAAAGTTGAGACTTTTCTGTTTGGCAGCGTGGACGTGAATCCCGAGCAGGTCATCGAGTTCCCCGCCGGCCTGCTCAGCTTCGAGAACAACAAGCGCTTCATGCTGATCCATGAAACCGAATCCGGCGACCCCGTCAGCTTCACCCTGCAGTCCCTGGACGATCCCCACCTGGCCCTGCAGATCATCGATCCCGCCGCCCTGGGTTTCACCTACGAGCTGGCCCTGACCGATGCGGAAACCGCCGCCATCAAGCTCACCGACCCCGCCGATGCGGTGGTGGTGCTGGTGCTCTTCAAGCAGGAAGGCAAAGCCACGGCAGGCATGGGCGCCAACCTGCGCGCCCCCCTGGTGGTGAACACCAAGGCCCGCCTGGGCCTGCAGAAACTGCTGGTCAGCAAGGCGGCGATGCGCGAGGGCATCCTGTACGACATCATGGGCCGCGCCAGCGACAACGACCCGCGCGACGAATCGGTGGCGGCGCTGACCCGCCGCTACGACATCGACGCCGCCCAGGCGCTGCGCGTGGAGGCGACCGCCCAGCGCCTGTTCGAGGCCTTCTACACCACCAAGCCTGACGGCATGGGC
>JAJTBM010000201.1 GCA_021286885.1 Rhodocyclales bacterium | reverse complement strand
GCGGCACTAGTACCTGAAACTAGCGCGTCTACCAATTTCGCCATCTGGGCAGCGATGGGCGCCATTATAGGGGGTTTTTAAGATTGCGCAAGCTTTTTCTGCAGGCCCTGCAAAAAACCTGTGTTCAGGCCATCCAGCCCCCCCCACCATCAAGCTTGGGCGGCCACGTATTTGAGGACCATGGCGACCATCTGATCCTGGTCGATGGGCTTGGTCAGGAGATCCACCATGCCGGCGCCAAAGCAGCGGCTCCGGTCGTCATCCATGGCGTGGGCGGTTTGGCCAATGACCGGGAGGCCAGGGGCCAGGGTATGCATCCGGCGCGTGGCCTCCCTGCCGTCCATCACTGGCATCTGCACATCCATCAACACCACATCAAAGGCCCAGGGGCCGCGCATGCGCAGGCAATCCACGGCCTCCTGACCATCGCAGCAGAGGGTCACCATGGCCCCTTCGCTGCGTAGCATTTCCTCGATCACCTCGCGATTCACGGCATTGTCTTCGGCCACCAACACGCGAACTCCATCCAGGCGCAAACCGTTTTGGTGTGCCCCAGCGCTGGGGGTCAGGGCGTTGGCATGGGCGTGGGCCACGCACGCGGCTTCGCTTTCTGAGGGGGCACGCCAGGGCAGGCGCACGCTAAAACAACTCCCCTGGCCTGCCTGGCTGGCGGCCTCGATCTGGCCATCCATCAATTCCACCAGACGCCGGGTGATGGTCAGCCCCAGGCCCGTGCCGCCAAACCGGCGCGTGGTGGAGTTGTCTGCCTGCTCGAAGGGCGTGAAGATTTTGGCCAGCACCTCGGGACTCATGCCGATGCCTGTGTCGTGCGCTTCAAAGCACAAGACACCCCCCTCTCGGCGCGCCACTAGGGTCACGCTGCCCTGCTCGGTGAATTTGATGGCGTTGGACAACAGGTTCAGCAGCACCTGCCCCAGGCGCAAGGGGTCCGCCAGCCCATAGCGGGGGAAATCCGGGGCGCAGTGAAAATACACGCTCAGGCCACGGCTGCTGGCCCGCTCCTCCAGCAGCTCCAGCACTTCACCCATGCAACGCACCAGATCCACCGGCACGCTTTCGAGATGCAGCTTGCCGGCCTCGATCTTGGAGAAGTCCAGAATGTCGTTGATGATTCCGAGCAACAGCTTGCCCGACGATACGATACGGGCGAAGATGTCCCGCGCCCGGTCGCGCCCCCGGCTTTCCCGGTAGCCCACCTGGGCCATGCCCAGCACGCCGTTCAGGGGCGTCCGGATTTCATGGCTCATGTTGGCCAGAAACTCGCTCTTGACCCGACTCAGGCGCTCGGCATCGGCCCGGGCGGCCTCCAGGGCGGCTGTGCGCTCGTCCACCAAGGCCTCCAGCTGGTTGCGGTAACGCTCCAGCTCCTTGTCTTTGCGCAGCCTTTCGGTGGCATCCTGCAGAATCGCAATCCCCCCTGCCACTTGCCCGCTGGCATTGCGCACCGGGGCGCACTTGAGGGTGATGAACAGGTCACGTCCGGCGTAGCTGGTGCGGTAAGGGCCTTCGTATTCGGCATAGCGCCCCTTTAAACCTTCTTCCAGAACCGCCAAGGGGCGCTGATCCTTCAGCTGGTTGCAGTACAGATTGACCATGTAATCCTGGGGCACCCCCATGATGCGGGCAAACACCTCATTGCAGTAGCTCACCCGCAGATCCAGGTCGTAGTGCAGGATGCCCACCGGGCTGTACTGGAGCAGGAGCCGGTAACGCTCCTCACTCTCCCGCATCGCCAGTTCAGCCCGCTTGCGGTCGGTGATGTCGGTTTGCACCCCTTCCCACTGGATGATTCCATTGCCCAAGGGCGTGGGAATGGAAAGTACGGACACCCAGCGCTCCTGCTGGCCACTCCCAAGGCGCCCTTCCCATTCGAAGGGCTGAAGACTACGGCTGGCCTCTTCGGTGCGGGCCTCAAAGCGGGCCAGATCTTCGGGGTTGATGCAGCGGTAAACCGCTTTCACATCCTTGAGCACCACCTCGGGCTCCAGCCCCAGCTGCTCGCAGAAACGAGGGCTGGCATACACGAAACAGGAGCTACGGTCTTGCCAGCTGTTGAGCTTGAAGACCCCCACCGGAATGCGGGTGACCAGCTTGGCGTATTCATTCACCGCCTGGGCGCGAGATTCCTCAGCCTGCTTGCGCGAATGGACATCCTGCACCACCCCGTGCACCCGCAAGGCCCCCCCTTCCCCATCCCGCTCCATGGCTCCCAGCACATGCACCCAGCGCGACTCCCCATCGGGGCGCACGATCCGAAACTCTTGGTCGAAGGGTTCCCCGCGCCCCAGCAAGGCCCGGCTGAAACCTTCATGCACCCGCTCCCGGTCGGCGGCCTGCACCATCCCCAGCCATTCGGCCAGACTCAGCGTGCCCCCCGGCGGCAAGCCCAACACCTTGCGCAGGGGGCCAGCGGCGTGGATGTAGCGGGTATGCAGGGACAGGGAATACACCGCCAGGCCCCCGATCTGCTCGGTGGCACGCAGGGCGCGATCCCGATCCCGCAGATCGTTGAGAATGGCTTCCTGCTGCTGGTGCGCCTGGAGCAGGCGGGAAGCATCTTCCTGGGCACGCCCGTAAAACCGCCCGAGCAGCACCCCCGACACGCCACTCACCAGCAAAAAGGCCAGCAGCAGACTCAAAGTGCGCTGCAGGTCTGCATACCACTTGGCCAGATAGCTTTCTTCGTTCAACTCCACCAGCAGAATGAAGGGCAGCCCCTCCACCCGATGGATCGTCTGGATACGGGCAGGGCCTCCACCGCCCCACCCGGGCTCCACCTTTTGCCCCAGATCCACCAGCCCATGAAAAACCTGCGACAGATCATGGGACAAGCGGGCATCGGCATCCGCGTTACGGGCCTGCTCCGGATAACTGCTCAAGCGCTGGTAGTTTTCGTAAATCAGGGAGATGCTGCCTCCGCCCCCCATCACCGGACGGGCCAATTGCTCTCCCAGCGTGCTCAGGGGCACCACCGCCGTCACCACCCCGGCAAAACGGCCATCCGCATGATTGAAGCGGCGTACAAAGGGCACCACCCAGGTGGATGAGGTAGCCCGCCCCTGAACCGGGCTGGCAATCAGCAGGCCCCGCCGGGGGTCGTTCTTGAGCTGCTGGAAATAAGCGCGATCGGCCACGTTCACAAAACGCGCCCCCTGGCCGGCCCAGCGGGCGGCGCCGTGCTCATCGAAGATGCGCAGCCCTTCAGCTTCGGGCACCAGCAGCTTGAAGCGGGTCAGCAACTCAGCCACCCGTTCCTGATCCAGGGCAGCCCCTGAACCATCGGCCCGCTCCAATTCGGCCACCACCGAGAGCAGCACCACATCCACCGTACGGGCCATGCTCACCAGCCCCTGATCCAGCATGTGGGCGACTGTATGGGTGGTCTGGCCGGCCTGCTCCTCGGCCTTCTTGCGCCCCTCCCAGATGCTCATTCCCCCCAGCCCCCAGGCCATCAGGTTACTGAGCACCACCAACAACCACAGCAGCCGGACAAAACGGCTGCGCCCCGGCCTGGCGGGCGCCACGGGCGGGCTTGAGGACGCTGCGGGGTGGTCTTCAAATTCCATTCTTCGATCCGCTTCCAGTGGGCTGAGCACCTGGCCAAGTGCTGATCCTACACCCAGGCCAACACGACGGAATATCGGCGGGCCGCTCATCTTCAGCACTATCGGCGCAGAGCCGCCAGTCTGAACGCCCCCCAACCCCACAAAGGCTTCACCCAGCTGCCACGGCGACGTCACACAGCGCCGGCACATTGGCCCCATGAAACCCCGGCGCCTTTCCCTGCTGCTGCTGCCCGCCCTGCTGCTCACCAGCGCCGATGCGCTGGCCTGGGGTTTGTACACCCACGTCTATTTTGCCCAACTGCTGCTATGGGCGATTCCCCTGGCCGATCCGGCCCTCGCCCGCCTGGTTCGGCGCTACCCGCGCCAGGTGATGGCCGGCGCCTGCCTGCCCGACCTGGCCCTGACCGCCCCGGGTGCCGGCGCCCCGCGAATGGAAGATAGCCACCGCTGGGCCAGCCTGCACGCCCTCCAGCAAGAGGCCAAAAGCGACCTGGAACACGCCCTGGTGCTAGGCTACGCCTCCCACCTGATGGCCGACATCATCGCCCACAATCATTTTGTACCGGCCCATGAATGCCTGTGGTTCGACGCCCCCGCCGAAGGCCCCGTGCGCCCCCTGGGGCCCGAGGCCGCGATTCGCATTCGGGGCTGGGATCTGATCACCCATGTGGTGGTGGAATGGGCCATGGATCGCCACGTGGGGCACCAGCTGTTCGCCACCCCGGCCCAGGTACTGGCCGAAGACCGGCCCCAGGTGTTGGATCTGCTGGGGCGCAGCTTTGCCGAATCGCCAACCAAACTCCACCGGGCCCTGGACACCCTCACCCGGGCAGAAACCTGCCTGCGCATGGCGCGCCTGCCCAATATGCTCTACCACCTGGCCCGCCGGCTGGATCGGCCCATGGAGCGCCGGTTCAACCATTACCTGCACCACACCGCCCACCGGCTCGGGCAGATCGGCCGCCTGCTGGACGGGGAGTTGCCCCGCTGGGCCGCCGAGGTGGAACCCCGCAGCGCCCGCCGTCGGGTGGTTCAGTTCCCACGCCGCCTGCTGAAAGCCCGGCTACCGCTACCCGAAGACCTCTTCCACCCCCGCCGCTGCTAGTGAGTGGGCTCTTCCATTGCACCCAAAGCAGCATGCCAGCCGGAACCGCCGAAAACTCCACACTAACCAACTTGCCATAAAAATACCAACTAGGTTAGGATCCTTTTATGGAGAAACTGACCCCACATTGCAAGCTGACCTTAGTCAAAGCCTTCGTGGAGGCGGGCAAAGTCCGCGCAACCCATTCCGCCAAGCTTGGGGCCACTGCATTGGGATTGGAACTCTCCGACATGCTGGCCGTGGTGATGGCACTCACGCCAGCGGACTTCTACAAGAGCATGACCACTCATGCCGATCACACAGTATGGCAGGACGTCTACCGCCCAAGCACGCGGGCGGGCGACGTGTACCTGAAGCTGACGGTCATTGATGACGTACTGATCGTGTCCTTCAAGGAGCTATGACCATGAAATGTCCTGTTTGCGGCGCGGCAGAACTGATCCACGACACCCGCGACCTGCCCTATACCTACAAGGGCGAAACCACGGTGATTCCTGCGGTGACGGCTGACTTCTGCCCCGCGTGCGATGAGTCCATCACCGACATGGCCGAAACCGAACGCGTCATGCGTGAGATGCAGGCGTTCAACAAGCAGGTGAATGCGGCCATCGTTGACCCCGCCTTCATCGTCCATGTGCGCAAGAAGCTCGACCTCGGTCAACGCGAGGCCGCCGAAATATTCGGCGGTGGCATCAATGCCTTCTCGCGCTACGAGAACGGTAAGACCAAGCCGCCCTTAGCCTTGGTCAAGCTGTTCAAGCTGCTGGATCGCCACCCCGAACTTCTCAACGAGGTCAAGACGGCCTGACCAGGCCCACAGGGCCGCGCCCCCATGCTCCAGCCAGCACAGGTAAATGCGCAGATCCAGCTCCAGCCGGTGATAGTCCGGCTCCATCCAGCAGCACAGCTGGTAGAAGGGCTTGTCGTGCTCCTTTTCGCGCAGGTGGGCCAGCTCATGGACCACGATCATGCGCAGGAAGGCCTCCGGCGCCTGCCGGAATAAGGTCGCCACCCGAATCTCCCGCTTGCTGCGCAGCTTGCCCCCCTGCACCCGGATCGCGTTGGTGTGGGTACCCAGGGCCTGATGCAAGGTCTGCAACTTGCCATCGTAGGCCACCCGGGAAATGGGGTCGGCCTTGCGCATGTATTCGGCTTTTAGCGCACACACGTAGTCGTACAGGGCGCCGTCGCTACGCACCTGGTGGGCCTCGGGATAGCGGGCCTGCAGGCGCTCATCCAGCCCACCCCGGGCCAGCAACTCGGCCACCTGCCGGATCAGATCGGGGGGATA
>JAJTBM010000200.1 GCA_021286885.1 Rhodocyclales bacterium | reverse complement strand
CATCCACAACCTGATGGAAGACGCCGCCACCGCCGAAATCTCCCGCTCGCAAGTCTGGCAGTGGGTGGTTTCGCCCAAGGGCATCCTCGACGATGGCCGCAAGGTCACCGTTGAAATGGTGCGCCCGATGATCGCCGAAGAACTGGCCAAGGTGAAGGCCACCGTCACCGCCCAGGGCGAAGACACCGCCACCTACGACCAGGCTGCCGAGATCTTCGACAAGATGTCCCTCACCCCGGAATACCCGGAATTCCTGACCCTGCCGCTGTACGAAGCGATGGAGTAAGTCGGGCCTGGGTTTCAGGCACGCCTGAACAGGACTGCAGTACAAAAACGCCGGGGCAACCCGGCGTTTTTTTATTGGAAGCGCCACCAGTACCGCACCCAAGCGGCCCGACCAAGGCCCTCACCCCCCCTGTGCTACCATCGCTCCATCGTTTTACGCCCATTGCTGCCATGCCTGCCATCGACCCGTATCAGCTCCTGAATTTGCCCACACCCGATGCGGGGCTTGAACAGGCGCCGCTTAAAATACTGGAGATCAGTAGGCAGATAGATCTGCAAAACAGCCTGGCACAAGATGACATTCGCTTTGTAAACACCCTGAAAGCCCGAGGCAATAGCTTCCGCCGCAAATTTTTACGCAGCCTGGGCTACGATGAACAAACAGGCGATTTTTCGCCGCTGGAAAACCAGCATCTGCTATTCGTAGGGCACGTGGGCTGCGGCAAGAGCACCGAGCTCACACGGCTGACCCGCGAACTGGAAGGGCCGGAGCGCTACTGGGTAGTACGGGCAGACATCACCGAACTGTTGGACCCCAACGATCTCAAGTATTACGAGGTCTGGCTGGCGTTTGCAAAACAGGTGATCGACAGCATCGTGGCCTACAACGAGGCCCATCCTTCCGCCCCCCTGCCCCTGCCGGAAGCCCAATACGGCGCACTGCGCGACTGGTTGAGCCGTGTGGTCACAGAACAAACCCAACTACGTGAGCTGACCGCCCAACTGGACACCAGCGCTCAGATCGGCGGAGCACTCCCTTTCCTGGGAGCGCTGCTGGCCAAGTTCACGAGTAGCGTCAAGGCGGGCAGCACTTACCGGGAAATCATCCGCACCGAACTCAACAAGGGCTATAGCGAGTTCATTGCTGCACTCAACACCTTTCTTGCGGCGGTGCGCCATGCGATTCAAACCGCCCACCTGGGGCGCGGCCTGCTCCTGGTGATTGATGGACTGGATCGACTCAAGCACGACGACTGGCGAGACTTTTTCGTCAACAACGTCAGCCAACTCACCAGCGTCCAGGCCCATGTGGTGTACACCGCCCCCATGGCCCTCAAGGCCAGCGGAGACCTGCCCAACCAGTTCCGGCATATTGTGCTGCCTATGGTCAAGCTCAAGGATTTTGACCAAGGCACACCCATAGAGGCGAGCTATAAGGCCTTACGCCACTTGGTACTGCTGCGCGCAAATTATCGGGTGTTTGAATCCCAAACAGTGCTGGATCGTCTAATCGAATACTCTGGCGGCCATCTGCGCGGTTTGCTCCAACTGCTTTCCAACGCCTGCATTGAAGCCGATGGCGCCCTGATTGATGAGGCCGCAGTAGAACAAGCCATCAAATCCCTGGCGAGCAGTTACCGGGACTGGCTGAAACCCGCCCACTATGCCTTGCTGAGCCAAGTAGATGACAACCCAACCAATGAAGGACTGGCCGAAGACATGAGCGCCCTCATCGACCGAGGCGCCCTCCTGGAATATAACGAAGGGTCCTGGCGCCAAAGCCACCCCTGCATCCGCACCCTGCCCGGCTACAAACATGCCAAGCCTGAGCCCTGAAACCGAAACCGAAACCGAGGCCGAGATCGCCAACCCGGCACGGGAGTGGGTACGTTTAGAGCGCACGCTCCTGGCCCATCAGGGGCGCTGGGCACTCCTCCTTGTCAAATACACGCATGGCCAGCGCAGGGCCGAGATCAGCGACCGGTTGGCACAGGCGTTTCAAGCCCCCCTGAGCATCACGCTCAACAGCACCGACTACCCCGATCTGATTGATCTGGAGCACCACATCGCTGGCCTCAAGACGCCCCCTGCCCGTATTGAACTCTTGGGGCTGGATACCTGGCTGACCCCCGCCCGGGCGCGTCAATGGAATCTACGGCGCGAGCCTTTCATCCGATCACTTCCCTGCCCGCTACTGCTCTGGCTCACGCCGCCTGGCGTCAGCATCCTGGCCACAGAAGCCCCCGACTTGTGGGATTGGCGAAGCGGTATCTTCGATTTCTGCGCGCCCTCCTCTGCAGCAATCCCCATCCTGCCCGAGAACCACACTCAGCCCTCGCTGGAGTCACTCACCCCCCAACACAGCCTTGCCCAACGCAGCGCCCGGATCGAAGAGCTCACCCACTACCTGCGCACCTTGCCTGCCCAATCCGAAACGCCCAGCAACATTCTTGGGGATCTGCATCATGAACTGGCCGAGTTATTGATACGCACAAGTAGAGCGGACGAAGCAGCAGAGATCCTGCAAAAGGCCGCCCAGTATGGGGCAAATGAACGGCAAGAATATTTGCTAGGGGAGTTGGCAGAGATTCACGGCAACACCCAAACAGCCCACAGCCATTACCAGCAGGCGCTTACTTTCGCGAAGCAAAGCCAGAACCTCGCATGGCAAGCCAATATTCTTAGCCAGCTTGCACACCTGGCACTCGTCACAAACAACATCACCCAAGCAGAGCAGTACATCACCCAGGCACAGACCATCGCATATCAACAAGGGCACAAGCCCTTAATCGCCAGCTGCTTGCGAATGCTGGCGACAATCGCCGCTCGCCGTGGCGAAATACTTAAAGCACGGACCTTGCTTGACGCTGCTTTGGACTTGGCCCAGGAAAGCCGCGCTTACCTACAGGAGGCCGAAATACAACTGGAGCAGGGGTACCTCGCTTACCAACAAGACGACATCCCGGCCACACGTAACAACTACGACAAAGCAATTTCACTTTTCCAGAAGGAGCACTTTGCACGTGGCGAATGCATCGCGCTAGAGGCCCGAGCCAGGCTCTTCATTCACTTGGGTGACCTACCCCAAGCCCATGCGGATCTGGACAGAGCTTATTTGATTGCCCACGCAGAGGGCGACCCGCTTGGTGCGGCCAATATTTTGGTCAGTCTCGCAAAAATCAGCTATCTGACCGGGCAATACCTGCCCGCCCGAGAAGACTTGCGTACAGCCATCAGCCTCTACCAAGCGATTCCTGATCGCCTTGGGGAGGCTAACGCCCATTTCATGCTTGGCCTCATCGTGAGTAGAGAACCCCCTCAAGCCTCGGAAGCACGTGAGCACTTCACCCAGGCCTTGAAGGGCTACGAAGAGAGTGAAATCCTCACCAGCTGCATCCAGGTCCACGGGCAACTCGCCCTTCTGGACGCTGCAGAAGGCAAGCCAGACAGCCCACACCTGACCGCAATGCACGAGGCATACAACAAAGCCCCTCAGGCCGCACTGCAGCCCTTCATAACCCAGATCGAAGCGGAAGTGGCTCGCCTACAGCACGGAATCAAGCCCATCCCCTAGGTAGCTCACCAAAAATCCCGCAAGCCCGCCTAAAAGTGTTATTAATCGGGAAATTTTGCAACCTCTTGTCCTACCCCCACACACCTCCGCATGAACGCGCTTCCCCGTCTCCAGCTGAGCGGCTTCGGTCTCCGCCAATATCGGCTGCGGCTGGTCTTTGCTGTCTTGGTACTCAACCTGATGGTCATCGGGCTCGCATGGCAATCCCTGACCCAGAGCTATACCCAGTCCCAGGCCCAGGCCACCACGGCAACGCAGAATATTGCGCTGCTGCTGGAGCACGACGTGGAGGCCTATCTGGACAAGCTCGACCTAAGCTTGAAAGGCATTGTGGATGATCTGGAAACTCACCGTACATTCATCAGCACCGAACGACTGGCTGCAAACCTGCAGCACATCGCACACCACGAACCTCACCTAGAATACTTGGCGGTTATCGATGCGCGAGGAACGGTACACGCCAGTAGCCGCAGCACACCAGTAGCCGCCCAGAATCTAGCAGACTGGGAATACTTTCGGCGCCACCGGGACAGTGTTCAGCCGGAGCTACTGATTTCCCCGCCATTTCGCAGCAAGGTGAGTGATGCGTGGGTTATCAGCCTGAGCCGCCGCATCAAAGACGCGGACGGCCGATTTGGCGGCATTGTGCTTGCCCAGATACGGCTTTCCTACTTCAAAGCATTGTTTTCAAATCTGGACCTGGGCCCCAATGGTGCCGTCAGTCTCAGGGACAGCGCCCTTGGCTTGGTTGCCCGAGTGCCCGACCTTGATGGCGCTGAAGCCGCCCTGGGCTCCCGAACCATCTCTCCCCAACTCGCAAACGCGCTCAAGGAAGGCCCCGAACACGGCAGCTATACCGCACCGACCAAGATGGATCAGGTCCAGCGCAGCAACAGCTATCGGCGCATGGCCCATTACCCGTTTTACGTCATCGTCGGGCTCGCTGAGGAAGATTACCTCACCGACTGGCACCAAGATTTCACCAAAACCGCACTGCAGGTCTGTGCCTTCGTCATCGGCACCCTTACCATGCTTGCCCTACTACTGCATGCTTGGGCCGCCCGGGAAGCTGATCTGACAACCCTCTCCCGCACAGAGCATGAGCTACGCACCCTGCTTGAGACGGCCCCCGATGCCATTCTGATCATCGGCCCCCATAACCGCATTTCCCACTACAACCGCCAAACTTTGCAGTTGCTCGGCTTCGTGGGTGAAGAGCTGCGGGACCAGGCGCTGTCCCGCATACTGCCCGAACTGGATGAACGCTACGACATTCAGCACCGCGCCTGCGCAGACCTGGATTTATGGGCTCAAGGCAATGGGCGTCCGATCCCGGTATCGGTCAGCTCCACCCCACTCAGTACCGAACAGGGGCCCTGCGTCATGATGATCCTGCGCGACATCACGGAGCGCCGCGAGCGGGAAGAAGCACTCCGGCTGGCATCCCTGGTCTACCAGGCGGTGGGCGAGGCCATCATCGTGACCGACCCCAGCGGCAAGATCATCGCCATCAACCCGGCCTTTACGCGTCTAACCGGCTTCAGTCCCGAGCAAACCCTAGGCCAGTCTGCACGCATCCTGCAATCAGGACGGCACGACCAAGACTTCTATCGTGCTATGTGGGAAAGCCTGGAAAATACGGGGAGCTGGAAGGGCGAAATTCTTAACCGGCGCAGCTCCGGCGAAGTGGTGGCCGACTGGCTGATGATCAGCACCATCTACGACGAGAACAACCGTCCGCAATGGCGTGTGGGCATGTACTCCAGCGTTACCGCCCAGAAGCGGGCCGAGGAAAGCCTGTGGCGCCAGGCCAGTTACGATGTACTCACCGGCCTACCGAACCGACGTCTGTTCCTGGATCGCCTGCAACAGGAAATGAGCTTTGCACGCCGTACAGATACGCTGGTGGCTTTGCTGCTGATCGACTTGGATCACTTCAAGGAGGTTAACGACCGGCTGGGCCATCTGGCGGGCGACCAAGTGCTCGTGGAAACCGCCCAGCGCATTCGCGGCTGCATCCGCGCCACAGACACCGCTGCACGCCTGGGAGGTGACGAGTTTGCAGTGATCCTGGGAGGCATCAAAGACCCAGAACATGTGGAGTCCATCGCCCAATCCCTGGTCCATGCACTGGCAAGTCCTCACCACTTAAGCAGCGAAACGGTCAAGATCTCCGGCAGTATTGGCATTTCGTTTTATCCTACCGATGCAGAAGCTCCAGAAGTCCTGTTCGAATATGCTGATCGCTCCATGTACGCTGTAAAAACCGGCGGACGCAACGGTGTCGCCCGCTACACTCCTCCCGATCCGGACACACCGCCTCTCATGCTGATATAACCGAGAAGCGCTGATTGTAATGGTCCAATCCCCCCAGACACCCCGATAGGCGGATGATGTCCCCTTTCG
>JAJTBM010000199.1 GCA_021286885.1 Rhodocyclales bacterium | reverse complement strand
TCATGACAAAAGAGTGATGAATCGGGCGGATCGCTTGGTCAGAATAGAGGATGGTCAAATCAATGCGCTGGGTATGAAGCGGGATGGGGCCTGGGTCTTTGTTCAAGATCGGCGTAAACCGGATGATGATCCTGATATTTGAGGGATGTTGTCTGGCTGTGTTCAGTGGCCGATCCAAAGAACAAGGGGTGAAGGGGCAATCACAGAAATAGCATAAGCAGGGGGGAGTACATGGCGGGAGGTTGCATCAAAAAAATCAGGGCAGCAGGCCTTGTGTGTTTGGCTGCAGGCTTGTTTGCACCGCCGAGCGCGGTCTGGGCCCAGCAAGCCGAGTCTGCTGAGGTCGGGAGTCTGGAGGCTGATGGGTCTGCAGTACGCAGCAGTGGCTTTATCCAGTATGACATGGCACGCACCTACGCCGGGGCGGATCACTGGTCCATGGCCCGGCTGCGTTCCGAAGTGGCGCTGCAGGGCAGCACGCCCGCATTCAAGTGGAAAACCTCGGTTTGGGGCGAAGTTGATGGGGTTTATGCCATCGACCATGGCTATTATTCCGATGAGGTCCGGCGCGATCAGCAGACCCGTGGGATGCTGCGCGAGGCTTACCTTGAGTTTTCGGCGGGCGATGCAGAGCTGCGTTTTGGCCGCCAGCACATTGTCTGGGGCGAAATGGTCGGCCTGTTCTTCGCAGATGTAGTGTCTGCACGGGACATGAAAACCTTTTATCTGCCTGAGTTTGGGCAGATGCGTATCCCTCAATGGGCGGCCCGTGCCCAGTATTTTATGGGTGAAACGAATGCCGAATTCATCTGGATTCCGGTGCCCACCTACGATGACATCGGCCGTCCTGGCGGGGAGTTCTATCCCATACAACCGGGGCGAGTGCCCACGGGCACTCAGTTTTTGGGCGAGCAGAAGCCGTCGGGTCGCTTGGCTGACGGTAACTGGGGTGGGCGCCTGTCGCGCATGATCGATAGCTGGGATTTATCTGCATTCTATTATCGCAGCATGGATGTGGCACCCACGTTCTATCGTCTCGGATTTAACGATCAAATGGCGCCTGTATTGCAGGCGCGCCATTTGAGAATTGCGCAGACAGGTGGAACGCTAACCAAGGATTTTGGAGACTTTGTGCTCAAATCCGAGGTGGTGCATACCCGTGGGCGTCAATTCAATACCCAGGATATGTTTGCGCCTTTTGGTCTGGTGGGGGAAGAAACCCTTGACTATATCTTTGGTGTGGATATTCCGGCTTTTGATGATGGGCGTATAAATGTGCAGTATTTTGCACGCCGTTTCCTGAGTCGGCATGATCTGCTCACGGGTTACGACAAGGTGGAGCAAGGCGGCTCCTTGTTCCTCAGCAGCAAACTGGGCCGTGGTTGGGAGACTGAAACCCTGCTGGTGACGGGCTTTAATCGTACCGATTACATGTTCCGTCCCAAGTTGATCTGGACGCCGAAACCTAACTGGCGCGTGAGTTTCGGGCTGGATATCTTTGGTGGCAAGCCCCAAGGGGTGTTTGGCACCTACGATGCGCATGACCGGATTTATGCGCAGGTGCGTTGGGCGTACTGAGTCTTCACCCTGTCAGAAAGGCCCCGCATGCTCAAGCTGCGGGGCCTTTTGTCGTTAAAAGGGCTGATGGGTATTTTTGTGATGCAGTTGGGCCTTGCCGTCAAGAGTCGTCGGAGATTCATAGCCTTATGGTTTAATGCAGCGGTGCATAGATTTTATTCTGCGTAGGGAATGTAAAATTTTACTTGCAAAAAGCCCGGTTCCTTGCATACTGCTGCGCCGTTTGACTCTGGGCGGCTAATATGGGCTTTTTTGGTCCGGTGGGCGTGATGTTTTTCTCCAGGCCAAATGCGCCTAGCGCTTAATATCCTGCGCTCATCAAGGGCGGCTGCTTCAGCCACGGACGGGGGTTTATATGAAACTTAATTTAACAAATACCGCTTTTGCGCTGATTTTTACTTCCCTGCTGGCAGGTTGCTCGTCTTTGCCGCCAGCGCCTGCAGTGGCGAGCAGCGACGACTACAACTACCTGATCGGCCCGGGTGATAACCTGAATGTGGTGGTCTGGCGTAACCCCGAACTTTCGATGGTGATTCCGGTGCGCCCGGATGGCAAGATCACCACGCCCTTGGTGGAAGATCTGCCTGCCTCCGGTAAGGATCCCTCCTCGCTGGCCCGTGAGATTGAAAAAGCCCTGGAAAAATATATCCGTGATCCGGTCGTCACGGTGATCGTGACGGGTTTTGTGGGTCCTTACTCCGAGCAGGTGCGAGTGTTGGGGGAAGCCGCCAAGCCCCAGACCCTGCCTTACAAGCAAAAGATGTCCTTGCTGGACGTGATGATTGCTGTGGGCGGCATGACTGATTTTGCGGACGGCAATCGGGCGACCCTGTTGCGTACGTCTGAAGGCGGCAAACAATATCGGGTGCGCCTCAAGGATCTGGTGAAGGCAGGCGATGTCTCTGCAAATGCTGAAGTCAAACCGGGTGATGTGCTGATCATCCCCCAGAGCTGGTTCTGATCCCGGCCCCGGCCCTGTTCCCGTCCCTGATCTGTTAAAACCCCTGCCCGATCTGGGCAGGGCGCGCTTGGAAGCCTCCCATGGAAGACATACTCAGACAGCTGTCCACCGTCTTGCGCGGCATGTGGCTCTACCGCTGGTGGGGCCTCGTGGTCGCCTGGATCGTCGGCCCGATTGCCGGGGCGGCGATTTACATGCTGCCTGATCGTTATGAATCGTCGGCCCGGGTGTATGTGGATACCCAATCCATCCTGAAGCCGCTCATGTCGGGCCTGGCGGTCCAGCCCAACGTGGACCAGCAGATCAGCATCCTGAGCCGCACCCTGATCAGCCGTCCCAATGTGGAAAAGCTGATCCGGATGGCGGATCTGGATCTCACGGTCAAGAACAAGGAGCAGCGTGAGGCTCTGATTGCCAATGTGACCAAGTCCCTCGAAATCCGGGATTCAGGCCGCGAGAACAATATCTTCACGCTGGTCTACAAAGACACCGATCCGGAGCGGGCGCGCCGGGTGGTGCAGTCGCTCGTGTCCATCTTTGTGGAGTCGGGCCTGGGCGATAAACGCAAGGATTCGGATACCGCCCGAAAGTTCATCGAAGACCAGATCAAGGTCTATGAGCAGAAGCTCGAAGAGGCCGAAAGCCGCCTCAAGGAATTCAAGCTGCGCAACCTGGGCACCATGGGCGGTGGCGGTCAAGACTATTTCGGCAAGATGGGGGAGGCGACCGCCCAATTGAGCCAGGCCCGGCTTGCCCTGCGGGAGGCCGAAAACTCCCGGGATGCCCTCAAGCGCCAGATGGCGGGTGAGGACCCCATCCTGCTGCCTGAGCCCACCACCAGTGCGGCCGTGGCGAGTGTTTCCATCCCCGAATTGGATGGGCGTATCGAAGCCCAGAAGAAGCAGTTGGATGCATTGCTTCAGAAATACACCGAGCAGCACCCGGATGTGAAGGGCACGCGTAAGGTCATCGAGCAGCTGGAGTCCCAAAAGGCCCAGGAAATCCAGGCCCGCCGCAAGGCTGCGCCCACGGCCCAGGCCAGCTCGGTGAACAATAATCCGGTGTATCAGCAGATGAAAATGTCCCTGGCGGAGGCGGAGGCCAATGTGGCTTCGCTCAAGGCCCGGGTGGCCGAGTACGAAAGCCGGGTTCAGGCGCTGACCGCCTCGTCCCGCATGTTGCCTGAGCTGGAAACCGAGCTGACCCAGCTCAACCGGGACTACAACATCAACAAGCAGAACTACGATGCGCTGATCACCCGGCGTGAATCGGCCGCCATGGCGGTTGAAATGGGAGCCACGTCGGGGGTGGCAGATTTCCGTTTGATCGACCCGCCCACCGTACCCAACAAGCCGACCGCACCGAACCGGGTGTTGCTGATGCCCCTGGCCGGGGTTGCGGCCTTGGCGGTGGGGGCGGTGGTGAGTTTCCTGATCAGCCAGATCCGCCCGACCTTTGCCGATACGGTCAGCTTGCGCGATCTCACCGGCCTGCCGGTGCTGGGGGCGGTCAGCATGATTGTTGACCCGGAGCGGATACGCAAGCAGCGCCGCGACAAGCTGGCCTTGCTGGCGGCGGTGGTGGGTCTGGTAATGTTGTTTGTGGCCATGACGGTGTGGCTGGTGCTGTCTCGGATGGGGAAATAAGCGCATGAGTCTGATCGAAAAAGCCGTAGCCCGCCTGGAGCAGCTGCAAAAGGCCGGAGCCATCAACGCTGCGCCCGCCGAACCGGCTGAACCCCTTGCCGCTGCCGCGCCCAAGACCGAGCCTGCTGCACCTGCACCTGCACCTGCACCTGCACCTGCACCTGCACCTGAGCCGCTAGCTCGGGCGCCCGAAGCTGTACTGCGCGAAGTGTTGGCTGCCAGCCCGGAGCCTGAAGCGCCTTCGCCGGTACAGGCTGCTGCCCCGTTTGTTCAGCCGCCCGTCACGCCTCCCGCTGCGCCTGCCCAGCCCCAGCCGCCCATGCAGTCTGCGGGGCCGGATACCCTGGCCCCGGGTGGCAGCGCCACCCGCCGGGTGGATATCGACCTCAACCGGCTCAACCTCATCGGTATCGTGACGCCCAACGCGCCCCGATCGCTGATTGGTGATGAATACCGGATCATCAAGCGCCCCCTGCTCAGCAATGTGCAGGGCAAGGGGGCGTCTCCCATCGATGATGCGAACCTGATCATGATCACCAGCTCTCTGCCCGGCGAGGGCAAGAGCTTCAGCTCCATCAACCTGGCTATCAGCATGGCCATGGAGTTGGATCACACGGTGTTGCTGATTGATGCGGACGTGTCCCGTCCCTCGGTGCTTAACATTCTGGGGTTGCCGCCCCAGAAGGGGCTGATGGATGTGCTGACGGATCCCCATACCCAGATGAAGGATGTGCTGCTCAAGACCAACATCGAAAAACTCAGCCTGCTGCCTGCTGGAACGCCCCATCCCCGGGCGACCGAGTTGCTGGCCAGCGATGCGATGAAAAATCTTCTGGAAGAGCTGGCAGAGCGTTATTCTGATCGCATTGTCATTTTCGATTCTCCCCCGCTGTTGGTGACTACTGAATCTCGAGTGCTGGCGACCCACATGGGGCAGATCGTGATTGTGGTGGAGTCCAATAAAACCGCCCGGGCGGCGGTGAAGCAGGCGCTGGCCACCATCGAGAGTTGCCCGGTCAAGCTGATGCTGCTCAACAAGGCAGTACAGTCAGGCGATGGGGCCTACGGTTATGGCTATGGTTATGGTTACGGCTATGGGCATGTGCCCAAGGGTCAATGATGAAATTGTTCAAGCTTTCCACTCTGGGTACGGCCTGCCGCGTGGCGTGGTGCCTGCCCCTGTTGGCCCTGGTGGCCCCTGAAGTCCAGGCCCAGCAGGCCCAGGCCGAGCGTGGTCCGCTGCGCATCACGCCGTCGGTGCGCGTCAGCGAAACCCTGACCGACAACGTAACGCTGGCCAGCAAGGACGCACGTCAGTCTGACTGGATCACAACGATCACGCCTTCCCTGGCCCTGACGGGCAGCACGGCCCATAGCCAGAACTCCTTGCAGGTGTCGCTCAACTCGTCTTTGTACAAGGACGACACCAGCCGCAATACCAACTACCTGACCATGCAGGCCCTGAGCAAGCTGGATGCGTTTGATCGCAAGCTGTTCCTGGATCTGCAGGGTTCCATCTCCCGGGAGGTGGTGTCGGCCTTTGGGCCGCGTTCGGCTGACGGCCTCACCGGGCAGGCCAATCAGGCCTCGGTCCAGAGCTTCAGTGCGAGCCCCTATTATCGGATGCGCTTTGCTGAAGGGGGGAACGCTGAACTGCGCTACACCCTCACCCAGACCCATTCGGATGCAGCCAACTACCAGAACACCAATGCCGGAACATGGGCGGTGAATGCGGGCGATCCACACCTGACCGGGCGTTTGGGCTGGTCTGCCAGTGCGAGTGACAGCACTACAGCCTATTCCAATCGGCGCGATGTGCACGTTC
>JAJTBM010000198.1 GCA_021286885.1 Rhodocyclales bacterium | reverse complement strand
CCAATCGGGTGTTTTACCGGGTGGGCGATCCGCGCACCCTGCAACTCATCGTGATGATGCGTGAAGTGTTTTGCGGACCGGATGCGGCCCCCGCAACCGAACGATCCTGAGCATCCCATCTCAGACCATTCAAGCCATTCAGGCCATTTACTGACTCTTTCTTCTCCCCGGAGTTCTCCTTGGAATTCATCCAGCAAAACTGGTACTGGGCTGCCCTCGCCGCCGTGAGCGGTGGCATGCTGATCTTCACTTCCGTCAAAGGTGGCGCCAAAGGCATCTCACCCCAGGAAGCCACCCAGCTCATCAACCGGGAAGACGCCCTGGTACTGGATGTGCGCGACAGCGGCGAGTTTGCCGCCGGCCACATCCTGAACGCCCGTCACATTCCCCTCGCCGATCTGGAAAAACGTTTGGCAGACCTTGAAAAATTCAAGGACAAACCCATTATCGTAAACTGCCAGACCGGCATGCGTTCCGAAACCGCCTGTGCAACCCTCGCCAAGGCCGGGTTTGGGCGTGTTCTCAACCTGAGTGGCGGCATCGCCGCCTGGCAGGAAGCCGGCATGCCGGTGAGCCGCAAGAAAAAATAAACCCAAACCCTACCCCCCAGGAGCCCGTCCATGTCTGCCAAAGTCCTGATGTATGCCACCGCTGTCTGCCCCTACTGCGTTCGCGCCGAGGGACTGCTGCGGCGCAAGGGGGTGACCGAAATCGAGAAGGTTCGCATTGATCTCGACGCGGAACGCCGCGATGAAATGATGGCCCGCACCGGCCGTCGTACCGTGCCCCAGATCTACATCGGCGATTACCACGTGGGCGGCTGCGACGATCTGTTCGCCCTCGACCACGCGGGCAAACTGGACCCGCTCCTGCAAGGGCAGGGCGCCTGATCCCGGGCGGGCTGCCAAGCCTGCCCCCTTTTCCGCCGATTCACACACCCACAACCTGTTAACGGTACTTCCACCATGAGCGAAACCGCGCAACAACCCGTTTTCTCCATCGAGAAGCTGTACGTCAAGGATCTGTCCATCGAAGTGCCCAACGCGCCCCAGATCTATCTGGAACGCGAAACCCCCCAGGTCAACGTGCAACTGCGCACCGACAGCCGCCCGCTGGATGAAGGCGTGTTCGAAGTGAAGCTGACCGTTACCGTCACCGCCCAGCTGGGCGAAGACAAGACCGTGTTCCTGGTCGAAGTGGCCCAGGGCGGCATCTTCCAGATCCGCAACGTGCCCACCGAAGAGCTGGAGCCCATCATGATGATCGGCTGTGCCAACATCCTCTTCCCCTACGCCCGCGAAGTGATCTCCGACGCCATCACCCGCGCCGGCTTCCAGCCCGTGATCCTGGCTCCGGTGAACTTCGAAGCCCTGTATCAGCAAAACCGTCAACAACAGGCTGCAAGCGTGCAGTAATCAATGAGCCGACGCAGCCTTCGTGCCGCGCTGCTTCTGGCCCTGCCGCTGGCGTTTGCCACGGCAGGTGCCGGTGCTGCAGGCGCAGATTTCCGCTCCCTGGCCGAACCCGCCATCCTTTACGATGGCCCGTCCAAGCAGGCCAAGCCCCTTTACATCATCCAGCGCCTGACGCCGGTGGAAGTCATCACCACCTCGGATCGCTGGGTCAAGGTCCGCGAACCCGCCGGCAACCTGCTGTGGCTGGAACGCCGCCAGCTGGCCGACAAGCGCACCATCATCATCAGCGCCGCCCGTAGCGAGATCCGCCAGAAGCCCGACGCCAGTTCGGCCCTGGTGTTCGAAGCCGCCCGGGACGTGGTGCTGGAGCTCCTCGACAAGCCCGCCGATGGCTGGGTCAAGGTGCGCCACCGGGACGGCGCCAGCGGCTACGTCCGCGTCTCCCAGATCTGGGGTCTGTAAGCATCATGCGCATTGCCGTATTCGGAGCCGGTGCCTGGGGCACCGCCCTCGCCCTGGCCTTCAGCCGCCAGCACGACGTCATCCTCTGGAGCCGGGAAGCACACGAGATCGACGATCTTAAGCGCGACCGGGAAAACCGTCGCTACCTGCCCGGCATCCCCCTGCCCGACACCCTCGCACTCACCCACCAGATCGAGGTGGCGGCCCCGGCCGACCTGCATCTGGTGGTGACGCCCCTGGCCGGACTACGCAGCACCGCCCGCGCCCTCCAGCTGGCCGCACCGAACACCCCGCTGCTCTGGGCCTGTAAGGGGCTGGAAGCAGGCACCACTCGCCTGCCCCACCAGATCGTGGCTGAAGAACTGGGCCCGGACGCCCCCTGTGGGGTGCTGACCGGCCCCAGCTTTGCCGCCGAGGTAGCCCGGGGCCAGCCCGCCGCCGTCACCATCGCCGCCCGGGATCTGGAATTTGCACGCCATTGGGTGCAACAGCTCCACGACCACCGGCTGCGCCTCTACGCCAACGACGATCTGGTCGGGGCCGAGGTGGGCGGAGCCGTCAAGAACGTGATGGCGATTGCCGCAGGTGTTTCCGATGGCATGGGCTTTGGCCTCAACGCCCGGGCCGCCCTGATTACCCGGGGCCTCGCCGAGATCACCCGCCTGGGCCTCGCCCTGGGCGCCCGTCGAGATACCTTCATGGGCCTCGCCGGCCTGGGGGATCTGGTGCTGACCTGTACCGGCGACCTCTCCCGCAACCGCCGGGTCGGCCTGATGCTGGCCGAAGGGCGGACGCTGGACGATATCCTGGCCGCCCTGGGCCACGTGGCCGAAGGGGTGAGCACCACCCGCGAAGTGGCCGCCCTCGCCCAACGCCTGGGGGTGGAAATGCCCATCACCCAGGCCATGGACGACATCCTGGCGGGCCGTCTGAACGCCCGGGACGCCGTGGAACAACTCCTCGCCCGCGACCCGAAGCAGGAGTAAGCCTTCGAGGCCCGGCCCCGCTCGGGCGGGGCTGCGGCCTGTACCAGCGCATTCAAACCCGGTACAGTGCCGCCCTCCCGCTCCGGCGGCCAGCGCTCAGCCTTCAGGCGCCCCCTGCGAACCCGTTCTGGCGCCAGGCCTCGAACACCACCACCGCCGCCGCATTCGACAGATTGAGGCTGCGGTTGCCCGGCTGCATCGGGATCTTGAGCCGATGTTCGTGGTCGAAGCGTTGATGCATCTCGGGGGGCAGCCCCCGGGATTCCGAACCAAACACAAAGGCATCCCCCGGACGAAAGTCCACCGTCGCGTAGTTGCGCGCCCCGTGGGAGGTGAGCGCAAACATGCGCACCGCCCCCAGGGCCTGGCAGCAGGCTTCCCAGTTTTCATGCACCGTCACCACCGCCATATCCCGGTAATCCAGGCCAGCCCGGATCAGCTGCTTTTCTTCGAGGGTGAAACCCAAAGGTTTCACCAGATGGAGACGGGCGCCCGTGTTTGCGCACATGCGCATGATGTTGCCGGTGTTGGGCGGAATTTCCGGCTGATGAAGGATCACATGGAACATGGGCGCGGATTGTGGACTGCCCAGCCCCCGGGATCAACCCGGCGCGGGGGTGCGGGCCACCACCCGGTTCTCCACCGTCAGCGCACCCTGGGCCTTGAGGCTGCGGGCCAGCTCGCCCAGACTTGCGCCGGTGGTGAGCACATCATCCACCACCACGATGCGCAGCCCCCGCACCGGGCGGGTGATACGGAACACGCCCCGGATGTTGGCCGCCCGCGCCTTCCAGGGCAGGCTGGCCTGGGGCACGGTATGCACATCCCGCTCCACCCCATCCACCCACAAGGGCAGGCCCCACTGGCGGGCCAGAGGACGAGCCAGCTCCAGTGCCTGATTAAAGCCCCGGGCCCGCAAACGCTCGGGGTGCAGGGGCATGGGGATCACCACGTCAGCCTCCGGCACCGGCAGCGCGCCCATGCACGCCACCAGCAGACGCCCCACCGCCAGCCGCTCCTGGTACTTGAAGGCCTGGATCAGCCGATCTGCCGGAAAGGCGTAATCCAGCGCTGCCTGGGTGTGATCGAAGGCCGGCGGGTGGCGCAGACAATCGCCACATACCTCGCCCAAAGGCGTGCGCAAGCCGCACACCGGGCAGCGCCCCACCCCCAGCCCGGGAAGCCGGGGCGCACACGCGGGGCACACAACCCCCTGGCCGCTGGGCGCCCCGCAGGCAAAGCATTGCTGGGGCAGCAGCGCCGCCAGCCAGCCGTTCAGCCGGATGCTGGCCCGGGGCACCCAAACGCGGCCCATGCTGACCCGCGCCACAAGGCGCCGAATAACACTACTCCCGTCAGGCCCAAGCGCTTGATTTGACAAATCTAGACCCCTTCGGGGAAACTTGAAGGCTTCCGTAATTTTGAATTACAGCCAAAGAAGGTGCATTCCATGACCGCTTCCGTCGCTACCGCTGAACAAACCTGCTGCCCGCCGACCACCGCCCCTGCCACCAAGCGCTGGAGCGTGGCCGAAGTCGAGGCCCTGTTCGCGCTGCCCTTCAATGACCTGCTGTTCCGCGCCCAGCAAGTACATCGGGAAAACTTCGACCCCAACGCCATCCAGCGCTCCACCCTGCTGTCCATCAAGACCGGCGGCTGTTCCGAAGACTGTGGCTACTGCTCCCAGTCTTCCCGCTACGACACCGGCCTCAACAAGGAAAAGCTGCTGCCCCTCACCGAAGTGCTGGAAAATGCCCGCGCCGCCAAGGCCAAGGGCTCCAGCCGCTTCTGCATGGGCGCGGCCTGGCGCGGCCCCAAGGAAAAAGACCTGGAACCCGTGCTCGAAATGGTACGGGAAGTGAAGAAGCTGGGTCTTGAAACTTGCGTCACGCTGGGCATGCTGCGGGATGGCCAGGCCGAGAAGCTGAAAGACGCCGGCCTTGACTACTACAACCACAACATCGACACCTCCCCCGAGTTCTACGGCCAGATCATCACCACCCACACCCTCCAGGACCGCATGGACACCCTGGCCAAGGTGCGGGACGCCGGCATCAACGTGTGTTGCGGCGGCATCGTGGGCCTGGGCGAAACCAAGAAGAGCCGCGCCGCCCTGCTGGCCGAACTGGCCAACATGGACCCGCAGCCCGATTCCGTGCCCATCAACAACCTGGTGCAGATCGAAGGCACGCCCCTGGGCCAGAACGAGGCCATCGACCCCTTCGACTTCGTGCGCATGATCGCCGCCGCCCGGATCACCATGCCCAAGAGCTACGTGCGCCTGTCTGCCGGCCGTCAGGAGCTGGGCGAAGGCATCCAGGCCCTGTGCTTCATGGCCGGCGCCAACTCCATCTTCTACGGCGAGCGCCTGCTGACCACCGAAAACCCCGATGCGGATGCCGACGACAAGCTCTTCGCCCGCCTGGGCCTGAAAGCCGTCTGAGCCCCCTGCCCCATGGCCGCACCCACCTTTGAACTGGATCTGCCCCTGGTTCGCCGCCGGGCCGGGCAGGCCGCGCCGCACTACCCCGAGGTGGACGCCCTCGCCCGCGAGGTTTCGCGCCGGATGGGGGAGCGGCTCGACTACATCCGCCTGGAACCCCGCCGCATCCTGGACCTGGGCTGCGGCCCGGGGCCGGATCTGGCCGGTTTTGGCGAACGCTACCCGGGCATCCCGCGCCTGGCCATCGACCACGCCCCGGCCATGCTCCAGGCCGCCCGGGGCGAGCGGGGCCTGTTCCAGCGCCTGATGCGCCTGGGCAAGCCCGCCGACCCGGACTTCATCTGCGCTGATGCCCGCGCCCTGCCCGTGGCCCGGGGCAGCGTGTCGCTGCTGTGGTCCAACCTGATGCTCCAGTGGCAGCACGATCCGCTGCCCGCCCTGCAGGAAATGCACCGGGTGCTGGAAGTGGGTGGCCTGCTCATGTTCTCCACCCTGGGGCCCGACAGCCTGCGGGAGCTGCGCCAGCTCCAGCCCGCCGGCGGGCATCGGGTCCATCCCTTCATCGACATGCACGACATCGGTGATGCGCTGGTGAAGGCCGGCTTCTCCGATCCGGTCATGGACATGGAGATGATTACCCTCACCTACACGCGTTTCGATGACCTGATCCGCGACCTGCGCGCCAGCGGCTCGGCCTGCGCCGCCAGTGACCGCCCC
>JAJTBM010000197.1 GCA_021286885.1 Rhodocyclales bacterium | reverse complement strand
CACGTTCATACACCCCGCGATAGCGGGCAATGCTGGTCGCCCAGGTGCGCTCCACTTCCACGAAGCGGCGCGCCTGGGCCCGAATCGCCGGCCACTCGGCACGGCGCTGGAGCACATCGTCGATGGCGGTGGCGAGGGCCTCGGCGCTGCCGGCCTTGCACAAAAAACCGGTTTCCCCGTGGCGGATCAGCTCTTTGTGGCCCCCCACGTCGGAGGCCACAAACATGCGGCCCTGGGCCATGGCTTCGAGGGGCTTCAAGGGCGTCACCAGCTCGGTGAGGCGAATGGGCAGACGCGGGTAGGCCAGCACGTCGATCAACTCGTAGTAGCGCTGCACCTCGGCATGGGGCACCCGGCCTGTGAAGATCACCCGCTCCTGCAGCCCGAGGCGGGCCACCTGGGCCTTGAGATTGGCCTCTTGCGGGCCACCGCCCACCAGCAGCACGCGCAGTTCCGGGTACTTGGGCACCAGGGCGTGGGCGGCATCGATGAGCAGATCGAGGCCTTCGTAGCCGTAGAAGGAGCCGGCAAAGCCCAGCACCGTCTTGCCAGCCAGCCCCAGGCGCTGCTGATAGGCCGGATCGGGCTCGGCGCCGAACTGGAAGGTCGCCACATCCACCGCATTGGGAATCACGGTGATCTTGCTGTCTGCCACGCCCCGGGCCCGGATGTCGCCGCGCAGTCCTTCACAGATGGTGGTGACCTGGTCGGCCCGGTGCAGGGCGAAGCTTTCGAGGGCGCGGGACACCTTGTAGCGCAGGCTGCCTTCGGTGGTGGTGCCGTGATCGACCGCCGCATCCTCCCAGGAGGCGCGCATTTCGTACACCACCGGAATCCGGTGCTTGCGTCCCACCCACAGGGCGGGCAGCGCGTTGAGCACCGGGGAATGAGGATGGATCACGTCCGGCTTGAGGCGTGTCACCAACTCATCCAGGCGGGCGGCGGTGAGGCGCATCTGGCCCACCAACCCTTCCTGGCCGGTGCTGGGGGTACGGTAGAAGTGCCAGCCATCGGCTTCTTCTTCGAGCCCATCGCCGGCCCCCTGTTTGGGGGTGGTCAGGTGGAAGGTTTCCCAGCCCAGACGGCGCTGTTCACGCAGGATGGAGAGGGTGCGGAAGGTGTAGCCACTGTGCAGCGGCAGAGAGTGGTCGATGATGTGCAGGATGCGCATCAGGCGGCTCCCATCACCGGGTAGGCGCCGGTAGTTTTCTTGCAGTTGCGCAGGAAGGCTTCAAACATCATCAGCGTCCAGAGGGGCGCGCTGTAGTCGCGGCTGCCGTTCTGGTGGGCATCCACCAGGTGCTGCAGATAGGCCGGATTGAACAGACCCGTGGCGGCCAGGGTCTCGCCGGTGAGGGCCTTGCGCACTCGATCTTTAAGCGGGCCCCGGAACCAGCGGGCGAGCGGCACCGCAAACCCCATCTTGGGGCGGTAGAGCACGTCGTTGGGGAGCATGGGCTCCAGGGCTTTCTTGAACAGGAATTTGCCTTCCTGCCCCTGAACCTTGTGGGAACTGGGCAGGCTGGCGAGCCATTCGACAAACTGGTGATCCATCAGGGGTTCGCGCACTTCCAGGGAGTGGGCCATGCTGGCCCGATCCACCTTGGTATTGATGTCGCCCACCAGATAAGTCTTGATGTCGAGGTACTGGATCAGGGCCAGGGGATCGTCGGTGTTGGCGTTGGCCGCGTGGCGGCGGAACACGTCCAGGGCGTTGTAGCCCCCCAGGCGACGCTGGAAGTCGGGGGAGAACAGCTGCTGGCGCATCTCGCCGCGCAGGATGGACACCGAATGAAAGTAGGCTTCCACTGAATCCCGGGCCAGAGCCTGGAAGGTGGTCTTGGCGCGGAACACCCGGGGTGCCCAGTCGGCCTTGGGATAGACCTGGCCCAGAAAGCCGAACAGGGGCTTGCGCAGGCCGTAGGGCAGGCCGCTGCGCATCTTTTCTTCCATCATGTGGAAGCGGTAGCGCCGGTAGCCGGCCATGTTCTCGTCGCCCCCGTCGCCGGACAGGGCCACGGTGACGTGCTTGCGCGCCAGCTGGCAGACCCGGTAGGTGGGAATCGCGGAGCTGTCGGCGTAGGGCTCGTCGTAGAGGGCGGCCAGGGTATCGATCAGGTCGAAGTCGTCGGACTGGACGGTTTCGACCCGGTGGTTGGTCTGGTAGCGATCCGCCACCATCTGGGCGAAGGCCGACTCGTTGAAGGCCGGGTCATCGAAGGCAATGGAGCAGGTATTCACCGGCGCGCCGGAGAGGCCCGCCATGGTGGCCACCACCGCGCTGGAATCCACCCCCCCCGACAGGAAGGCGCCCAGGGGCACATCGGAAATCATGCGCAGGCGCACCGATTCGCGCAGCCTCTCCACCAGCTCGGCCTGGGCATCGGCAGGGCTGGCGGGGTTGTCGAGGGTGAAGCGCACGTCCCAGTAGGGCTTGGGGGCCGGAATCGGCTGGCCCTGACGGATGCACAGGCTGAACCCCGGCTCCAGCTTGAGGGCGCCCTTGAAGATGGTGCGCGGCTCGGCCACGTAGCCCAGGGCAAAGTATTCCTCGATGGCGAGGGGATCCATGGTGTGATCCAGCCCCGGGTGCTGCATCAGCACCTTGAGCTCGGAGCCGAACAGCAAGGTGCCGTCGGGCAGGATCGCGTAATACATGGGCTTCACGCCCATGCGGTCCCGGGCCATGAAGAAGGTTTCGCGGTTGCGGTCCCACAGGGCGAAGGCAAACATGCCCCGGAAGCGGTCGACGCAGGCTTCGCCCCAGGCTTCCCAGGCGTGCACGATCACTTCGGTGTCGCTGCGGGTATGAAAACGGTGCCCCAGGGCGGTGAGCTCGGGGATCAGCTCTTGAAAGTTGTAGATCTCGCCGTTGAACACCACCACCACCGAGCCGTCTTCGTTAAACAGCGGCTGCTGGCCGGTGGAAAGGTCGATGATGGACAAACGCCGATGGGCCAGGGCCACACCGGGCTCGAAGTGGTATCCACCTTCATCCGGCCCCCGGTGGTGCTGGATGTCGTTCATGCGCTGCATCAGCTCGCGGGGAAAGTCGCGCTTGCCCCGGGTGTCGAAGAGTCCGGCAATGCCGCACATAGCCTGTGTTCCTTTATCGTTCCGCCCAGGGCGGGATCATCATTGTTGTGTTCAATGCTCTCGGGGTGCCATGCGCCGGTAGACCCCGGCATAGCGTTCCACCATGCCATCCAGGCTGAAGCTGGCTTCCACCCGGGCTCGCCCTGCCAACCCATGAGTACGGGCCAGGATGGGGTCTGCTGCATAAACGGCCAATTTTTCGGCCAATGCAGCCGGATGTTTGGCGGGTACCAGCCAGCCGGTCACGCCGTCTTCCACCAGTTCGGGGCTTCCGCCCACCCGGGTGGCGATCACCGGCAGGCCGCTGGCCATGGCCTCGAGGATGGTATTGGAGATTCCTTCGGCTTCCGAGGGAAGAACGAAGCAATCCAGGCCTTGCATCACGCTCGCCACATCGGAGCGCTCGCCGGCCAGCCAGATCACGTCCTGGAGCCCTTCTTGGGCAATCAACTGCTCGATCTTGCCGCGTAGCGGGCCGTCCCCCACCAGCACCAGACGCGCTCGGGCGGCGATCAGCGGGTCGCGCTTGCGAAACGCGGCAAAGGCCGCCACCAGATTGAGCTGATCCTTGACCGCCTGGAGTCGGCCCACGGTGCCAATCACCCACACATCCGGGGTTTCGTTGAAGGGGGAACCGGCGATGGGCGCCCTGCCCTCGCCCCGCACCAGAAAACGGGCCACATCGACTCCGTTGCAGATGCGGGTGAGATCCGCCCCGAGCACGCCAATCCGGTCGGTGAGGTAGGCCGCCAGATGGCCCGAAAGGGCGATGTAGTGGCCCACAAAGGGGCGGTAAAGTTTGCGGATCAGCTGGTATTTGGGATTCGTCCCATCGGGATCGGTCACATCCCAGCCGTGCTCCCCGTGCACCCGCCCGGGCACCCGGGCCAGCCAGGCCGGAAAACTGGCTTCCAGCGCCGCCAGATTGCGGGTGTGCACCACATCCGGCGTGTACTGGCGGAACAGTCGGTAGAGGGCCGGAAACAGCTTGAAGCCATGACCCGGCGGCTTATGCAGGGAAATGAACTCCACATCCGGTCGGGTGACCCGGGTGCAGAAAGCCGGGTCGCAAGTGGTGAGGGCCACCACCACATGGCGGAAGCGGCGCGGGTCCATCCGGTTGATGAGATTGACGACCCCGTTTTCCAGGCCGCCCACCGCAAAGCTGAACACTACGTGCATGACCAGCAAACGGTCGCGGTCAGTTTCAGGGGTTTGGATCATGGGCCAGGATTAAGTTGATTGAGATGATCCAGCAACTGGCTGCCATGGGCAGCATAGAAAGCTTGAAGTTGGGCGTGGGCGGAGGCCTCATCCATGGCCGAGCTCCAGAGGGTCACAAACGCCGAGGTATCAGGCTTGCCCAACAGGCGAGCACGCAGCAACAAGGCCTTGGCCAGATATTCGTTGGTAAGCAGATGACCGTCTATCCAATACCCAGACCATGTCAGCACGATTTCGTTTTTACCGGAAATCACGCTCTCTAGCCAGTGACCATGACCAGAATCGGGGCCACTTGTGACTTTACGGCGGCTGTACACCGTATCGTGGGGTGACAGCAGCATGTTCCGGAAGTGCACCAGCTCATGCCCCTGGCTCTGCTGCCCATATACCGCCACATACAGACCCACCTGAGCAGATCCATTCACGTACTCAAGGCGCTGCTCCGAACGGAAGCCTTCAAAACTTGGCTTGAAACCAGAAAAATGCCCGCTGGCCAAGCCCCACGGAGACTGGGGCTGCAGGGCTGCAAATGTGGGCACCCGGGATGCATCTCCTTGAAGCTCCAGTCGATGCCCCAGCCAAGGCAGCGCCGCCAGCAGCACCGCCACCGCAGCGACCCGCGCCCAAGCTGCACCACGACTCAAAGGCGCACGGGGCTGGAGTGGCAGGCAGGCAGGCTCCGGGTCCAGATCTTCACGCCAGCGCCCCCCCACCGAAAACATCAACAGAATCACGCCCCCGAAAAACACCCAGCCATAAATCAGGTGATCCACCCCGGTGGCAATCCGGTTACCGCTCAAATAGCCCAGCATCACGATCATGTAGGCCCGCAGCCAGTTGGCCAGTACGGGCACCAGCAGGGCCACCAGCACAAACAGCACGCGACGCTTGAGACTGCGGTAAGTGAGATAGGCGTAAAGCGTTCCCACCATCAGCGATGCAATCAGATAGCGCACGCCGCTACAAGCTTCCACCACCGACCAGCGCCCATTGGGCACCACGAAATGCAGACCCTCCTGGTACACCGGCACGCCACTGGCCCGCACCGCACTCACCGTGAATTCGGCGGTGTAATCCATCATGATGGGCAGCAAAAACTCCCCAATGGGCACCCCAAACAGGATGAACAGCAAGGGGAAAGCCAGCACACGGCTGATCTGCCCCCCCAGCACGGCCACCTCGGCACTCATCAGGATCAGTGCCAGGAAAAAGTGGGTTACAGACGCTGCGTTGGCCATCGCGCCCAACAACCAGCCCAGCGCCGCAACACTCAAAGGAATCAAGGCCCGCAGGCTAGGACGCGGGGTCAGCCCTTCCAGGCGCCCCCGGGCACGCCAGGCCAGGCCGGCACTGATGGGCAGCACCAGCAAGCCGTGGGCAAATGTGTCGGAGCGCCACCAGATGCCAAACACCTCAAAGGCTGTCTCCCGGAACAGGAGCACCACGGCGACCAGTACGGCCGCCATGGACAGGTAGATACGCACGCGTGGATTCATCAGATTGCTCCGGCAGCGCTGCCTGCCTGGGGGGCGGAGTGCCTTGGGCACGCCGCAGGGGTTTCAGCCAAGATTGCGGACAATGAAGGGCCCCAACCGGTTAGCCACCGCCAGGGGCAGCTTGCGCCACAGGGCAATGAAGGCCCGGTACTTGGGGTTCATCGGATTGTTTTGGGGAATGGCCTCGCGCTTGTACAGCCGATATTCGT
>JAJTBM010000196.1 GCA_021286885.1 Rhodocyclales bacterium | reverse complement strand
TCAGGGCCAGCCCCCCGAGCCAGGCGCCAAAAAAACCGCCGATCTGGTGGGACAACAGGGTGAGGCCAAACAGGGTGGCCAGGTAGCGCAGGCCGAACAACTTGCCCACCAAGCCCGCCGTGGGGGGCACCGTGGCAAGCCAGGTCAAACCCAGGCCGATGGAGAAGGCGTAAAAGGTGAGCGGTACCTTGGGTGCCAGCAGATAAAGCAGCACCAGCACCGCCCGGGAGGCGTACATGGCGGCCAGAATGTATTTCATCCGGTAATGCTGGCCCAGGGCGCCCGCTCCCAGGCTGCCGGCGATGTTCGCCAGGCCAATGAGGGCCAGGGAGGTGGCCGATACGCTGGTCGGCAGGCCACACAAATCCACCGCCCCCGGCAAATGGGTCACCAGAAAGGCGATGTGAAAGCCACAGGTGAAGAAGCCCGCATGCAGGCACCAGTAGCTTCTATCCCGCAGGGCAATGCGCAATTGAGCCTTGAGCCCCAGGGCCACGCTGCCCGCCGCGGGGGCCGGATGCTCCACCTTATGACGCAAGGGCCAGGAAAGGGGCAGCGTCAGCAGGGTGACGGCCGCCAGACAAAACAGGGCCACCATCCAGCTGTAGCCCGCAATCAGAAACTGGGACAAGGGCGCAAACACAAACTGCCCAAAGGAGCCCCCTGCATTGATGAAACCCGAGGCCAGGGCCCGCCGCTCGGGGGGCAGGCGCTGGGCCAGGGCGCCAATCAGGATGGAGAAACTCCCGGCACCGGCGCCCGCAGACACCAACACGCCCAGGCTCAAGGTGAGCCCCCACTGGCTGTCCATATAAGGGGTCAGGGCCAGCCCCAGCACCATCATCACCGCCCCGGAGAACAGGGCGCCCCCTGGCCCATAGCGATCCGCCAGGGCGCCAAACACCGGCTGGGATGCACCCCACATGAACTGGCCCACCGCCAGGGCGAGGCTGATCGAAGCGATCCCCAAACCCGTCGATGTATTAATGGGCGACAGGTAAAGCCCCAAGGAGAGGCGGATGCCCATGGTGATCATCAGGATCACCGAGGCGGCGAGCACCAGGGGCCAGAAGCCCCCAGCGGCGGGTGAACGGGTGTTCTGCATGGGACACGGGCGGCCAGGGCCGCGACGGATTCAAAACCGCAAGCTTGGTGGCCCGGCCGGGCCAGGTCAAGCCTCGGGGGGGGAGGCTGGCGCCTGGCGCAGGGCCTGCAGCAACCGGCAAGCCCCTTGCAGATCGTAATCGGCCAGGGCCTTTTCAACAGCACTCCAGCCCTCGCCCCAGGTCTGGCGCCCGTGCTCGGACAACTCCCGCGCCAGGCGCAGGGCCTGCATGTTGCCTGCAGCCAGCAGGCTTTCCAGCCCCGCCCAGCGTTCCAGGGCCGGATCAGGCCCCGGAGGTAAGCTGGGCGCCGGTGCAGCTTGAGACGTAGGCGGTGCTGAAGGCTCAACCACAGGCACTGCAGCCGGCTCGGGGCTGGGGCTGGCAGGGGGCGGAGCACCGCCCTCTTCCCCCGGCAAGGCATCGATGGCCCGTAAGACTTCCTGCTGGGTGTGCTGAATCTGATCGATAAGAGCATGCACTTCGCTGATCGGGCGTTCTTCCTTGAAAGCCAGATCAAGTTCAGTGGCCAGGGCCTGAACCGTGCGCACCCCCATCGTGCCAGCGACGCCCTTCAGGGAGTGGGCCATGCGCCGGGCGTCTTCATCCTGCCCGGCCTGCAAGGCTTCACGCATGCGCTGCCCATCGTCCCGGTGGCCATCGGCGTATTTATGGAGAAAGCGCAGGTAGCTACTCATCTTGCCGCGCATGTTTTTAAGCCCATAGGCCACGTCCAGACCCGGCACGTTTGCAAGCTGCTGATCCAGGTCCAGCACCGGCACGGAGGGCACCACCGGGGAGGGCGGCACGGCCTCGGCCACCCGCCGGGCGGGGGCTGGCGGGGCCTCGGCCACGGGATAAACCACGGGGCTTTCCACCGCAGGGGGTAGCAGCACCGGGGCCGCTGGCGCCCCGACGGGGGCGACGCTGACCGGGCTCAGCCAGCGCAGCAGGCAGGCATACAGAATGGCTGGCTCCACAGGCTTGGCCAGGTGGTCGCACATGCCGGCCTCAAGACAACGCTGGCGATCCTCGCCAAAAGCGTTGGCCGTCATCGCAATGATGGGCAGCCCGGCATAGGCCGGCTGCTGGCGGATTTCCCGGGTGGCCTGCAGCCCATCCATCACCGGCATCTGCATGTCCATCAACACCAGCCGATAGTTTGAGGCCGCCAGCATCTCCAGCGCCCGGGCGCCATGCTCGGCCACATCCACCTGCAAACCAACAACCTCGAGCAAAGCCCGGGCGACCTCTTGATTGATCGGGCTGTCTTCCACCAGTAGCACCCGCTGGCCCGCATGGGTGTGGAGCAAGCGTTCCTCATCGGGCAGCAGGGCGCAACTCTGGATATCCGGCACGGCCCCGGGCGCCAGCAGCCCCGCCAGGCAGCGCTGGAGCACGCCGGGGAGTACGGGCTTGGGCAGCACGGCGGCGCAGCCCATCAGCAAGGCCTCTTCGGCATGGGTTGGATCATCCACCCCTAGCAGAACAAAGGCGTGCTCGGCCAGGGGCAGGTATTCGGGCTGCTCCAGCAGAGTTTTGTCTTCAGGGGTACGGAAGCTGCAATCCACCAGGCAGAACTGGAAGGGCCGCCCTTCCTGGCGCGCCAGGGTCAAGGCGCGCAGGGCATCCTCCAGCCGGGTTTCCAGCTGGCACTGCTGGCCGGAAAGCTGGTGTGCCAGCGCCTGGGCGGCGCGCTCCAGAGGATGCACAATAAGTATTCTCATGTCCTGACCAAGTATGGCCAAGGGCGCCGCTCCGGTGGCCTGCGCCAGACGAACGGTAAACCAGAAGCAGCTGCCCGCCCCCGGCGTGCTTTCAGCACCCACCTCCCCCTCCATCAGCTGAGCCAGATGGCGAGTGATCGCCAGACCCAGGCCGGTTCCGCCAAACCGCCGGGTGGTGGAGGCATCGGCCTGCTCGAAGGGTTGGAACAGCCGTGGCAGCACTTCGGGCGCCACCCCCAGGCCCGTATCGTGGACTTCAAACCGCAACGCCTGCTGGCCTGCCTCGGTGCCGTGCTGTACCAGACGGAGGACAATATGCCCATGCTCGGTGAACTTGATGGCATTGGCCAAGTAGTTCAGCAGCATCTGTCGCAGGCGGGTTTCGTCCCCCATCACCAGGGGGCTGCCTCCGGCCATGTCGACCACCAGCTCCAGGCCCTTGTCGAGGGCGCGCTCATGCACCATCGCGCAGACCTTGCCCAGTAGACTTTCCAGATCCACAGGGCGGCATTCGAGCTTGAGCTTGCCGGCCTCGATCTTGGCGATATCCAGAATGCCATCGATCACCGCCAACAGATGCTGGGCCGCCCCCTGGATCTTCTGGATCTGCCCCCGGGGCTCGTTTTCGGCCAGACGACGCTGGAGCACATGGGTCAGGCCCAGAATCGCGTTCAGGGGAGTGCGGATTTCATGGCTCACATTGGCCAGAAAGTCGCTCTTGGCCCGGCTGGCCGCATCGGATACCGCCTTGGCCGCCTCCAGCTCCCGGGCACGGCGGGCAAGGGTGTGGTTGAGGGCTGCGATTTCCTTTTCCCGAGCCTTGTAATCCCGGTTGTCGTGCACCGTGGCCCGGCTATACAAAAACTCGCCCTGCTCATTGCACACCGCAATCGCATTCACCACGATGGGCAGGCGAGCCCCATCCCGGCGCAGATAGTCGAACTCCACATCGTGCACAAAGCCCTGAGCCTTGAACTCCGCAAAGCGGACCAGGAAGGTTTCATGCTGCTCCAGGGGGAGCAGATCCTGAAAGCGGATCCGCCCCAGCAGCTCTTCCCGCGCATACCCCAGCCAGGCCAGCTCCGTATCATTGATGTTCAGGAAAGTGCCGTGCTCATCCAGGGAGTGATAACCGCAGGGCGCCCGGTTGTAGAGATCTTCGATCTCGGCGGCGCGCTGCATCAGCACCGCATTGGCCTGTTCGAGTTGCTGGGTGCGCTCCTCCACCAGCTGGGCCAGTTGCTCCCGATGGGCCGCCAGTTCCCGTTCGGCCTGCTTGCGTGCGGTGATGTCCTCCTGAATGCCCAGGTAGTGGGAAATCTGTCCATTGGCCAGCACAATCGGCGCGATCCGGGCGTATTCGATCCGCACCTCGCCCTTGCGGTCGCGGTTGATGAACTCCCCCTCCCAGGCCTCGCGCCGCGCCAAGGCATCCCACAAGGCCGCGTAGGTTTCTGGAGGCGTCAGCCCCGACTTGAGAAAACCCACGCGTTGCCCCACCACTTCACCCAGCGCATAGCCACACGCGTTCAGGAAGGCCTGGTTCACATATTCGATGCGCCCTTCCAGATCGGTGATGATGACGCTATGGGGGCTCTGCTCCACCGCAGTCGAAAGCTTGCGCAACTGATTCTCGGCCCGCTGCCTCTCGGTCAGGTCGCGCCAGATCCCTGCAAAATAGCGTCGCCCACGCACCACAATGGCCTGATAGCTCACGGCCCGCAGCCGCTGGCTGCCATCAGCCGCCCGATGGCGCGCATCACAAATCAGGCTGTCGGGCTGGTCGGCCAGCGCCTCCAGCTCGCCCCCTTCTCCCTGGGGCTGAACATCCACCAGGCCCAGGGCAGCAAACGCCTCCCGGTCGTAGCCCAGGCTACGGCACGCCGCATCGTTGAACTCTACGAAGCGCAGGCTTTCCGCATCCACCAGCACGATGCCATCCAGCGCCTGATTGACGATGGCGCTGTAGATTTCCTCCCGGGCACGCAGGGCCTCCGCATCCCGACGCAGCTGGGTGATGTCCCGGGCAATGCCGAACATGCCCAGAATCATCCCTTCCGCATCCTTCAGCAAACCCTGGGTGATGGAAAAGCTGCGCACGCCCATGGGGGTAGTCAGGTCGATCTCATGGGTGCAGGTTTGCCCGGTTTGCTGGATTTCATCGGCAATGGCCTGGGGCGCCGCCGCCTCTTCTGGCGGGAACAGGCTCCCAACACCTTCCCCGAGCACCCGGGCCGGGTCGTGGCCGGTCATGCGTCCGGCCGCCGCGTTGAACAGGGTATAGCGCCCCGCCAGATCCTTGACGTAAATCCCATCGGTGGAGCAGGCCGCCACTGCCTCAAGAGGGTGCAGCAAGAGGCCGGGGCCCGTGGTCACCGGGCGCAGCCCCCGGTTTTCCAGATAAAGCACCAGGGCACCTACAGTGGCAAAGAATGCAAATCCAAAAGCAAGGGATACCCAGGCTGTCAGGGGGCCTGCCTGACCCAGGATCTCGCTCAGATCCAGCTTGCTCACGATGAACCAGGGTTGGCCCACCACGGCTCGCCCGATGCCCAGCACCCCAATACCCCGGTAGTCATCGCCCTCCAGCACCTGCCCCAGGCGCGGGGTGTCTCCCCCCAGGATCTGGCTAATCAAATCCTGGCCATTGAGGGGCCAGCTCACACTCAAGGGGGCAACCGGCTGGTGACGCAGCGCGGTAATCACCCGCGCCTGCCCGCCCTCTTTCTGGAGCAGCAAGGTTTCACCACTCCAATTGGGGACCGGCCAGCTTTCCATATACGAGAACAGGAAGCTCTCCGGGTCGACCTGGAAAACCAGCACCGAGCCGTTCCCTTCCCAAGAGACAGGGGCCAGCAAATCCAGGCGCACCCGGGCAGGGGTCTGTTCCGTGTCCCGATAGAACCCCGTGCTCAGCACTTCCCAACTGTGTTGGAGCACGCTCAGCTGCTGAAGGAGCGCGGGCGCGGGACGAAAATCGCCCCCGGTACTGCCCCTGACCCGCCCGTTTTTATCCACCACGGCCAGACGCCAGAAACCCAGGGTTTCACGCAGATGCTCCAGGCGTTGCTCCAAGGCCCCATCGGTTTTCCCCTCGGGTTGGGCCAACAAACGGAGCAGGGTTTCATCGCTCGCACCGAGTCGGGCATTGCGGGCAAGCGTATGCTGCCAGTCATTGAGCTGGGCATACTTGAAC
>JAJTBM010000195.1 GCA_021286885.1 Rhodocyclales bacterium | reverse complement strand
GCCACCCGCTTCGGCTGGATCATCGGTTACGGCTTCGACCACACCCAACTGCGGGAACAGCGCCCCCTGTCCAACAAAGACCTGGATGCCGTTTCCCGAGACAAGCCGATCCTGATCGTGCATGCCTCGGGGCAGCAGGTGGTGCTCAATAGCAAGGCCCTCGAACTGGCGGGCATCACCCGCGACAGCCAAGCCCCTGCCAACGGTCAAATCGGGCGCTGGCCCGGCTCCCGGGAGCCCGATGGGGTACTCGAAGGCAGTGCTGCCGCGCTGGTGCTGGGGCAACTTCCCACCCTCCCAAGCGCCGAACGGCTGGCCATGATCGAGCAGGGGCAAACCCTGTATCTGCGCAATGGCTACACCACCACCCAGGAGGGACGCGCCACCCCCACCGACCTGGAGCTGTATCGGCAGGCCGCCGACAACGGGGTGCTGCGCCTGGATGTGGTGCTGAATGCGGATCAGGACAGCCGCCCTGCCAGCGCCAAACCCCTGGGCAACCCGTATTACCGGAACCGGGTACGGCTAAATGGCGTGTCTCTCGCCCTGGATGGCAGCGTGGATGATCGTAGCGCCTGGTTATCGTCGGCCTATCAACTCCCACCACCGGGCAAACGCGCTGGCTTTGCGGGCTATCAACGGGTCAGCGACGACGCCCTCGCTACCCTGCTGGGCCAGGCCGCCAGCCAGGGCTGGAGCCCAGCCATTCTGGCCAATGGCGATGCGGCCATTGGCCAAGCGCTAGGCCAATTGGAAAACACCAGCCCCCGTCCGCCACGCCCCATGCTGGTCGGCGCGCAAACCATGACCACCGAACAACTCGGGCGCCTGGCCAATCTGGGGGGCAGCGTCGCCATGGCGCCCCGGGCCTTGGGGCCTCGCGCCTCGGCCTGGACTTCGAGCCTGCTCGGTGCTGAGCGCACCCAGCGCACCTATCCCCTGGCCGCTGCGCGGGATGCCAAAGTCCCCCTCATGCTGTACACCGACCCCCAAGAAGGAGAACCCGCCCCCCTGGGAGCCATGGCCGCAGCCCTGGCGCGCCCGGTGGGCCCGGAGCAGCAGATCAGCGCCCTGGATGCCCTCAAGGCACTCACCCTGGTGCCTGCCCGCCAAATCGGCGAAGAGCGCAACAAGGGGAGCATCGCCCCGGGCAAGCTCGCCGATCTGACCCTGCTATCGGCCAATCCTTTGTATACACCCCCGGCCCAGCTGGGCAGCATCAAGGTTCTCGGGGTGATCAAGGAAGGGGAAACTGTATACGGCAGCACCGGGGCGCCCCTTCCCATGCCCCGCTAAGGCCGTCTTGTAGCCCCACCGCAAACAGGCCCGCCATGCCTCCGGTGTTCTTCAGATAGCGGCTCAGACTGCGCCGCAAGTACTCCACCTGCTGCCCAGCCAGACGGGGCATGGACTCAGCCCCCCGGGCATCGGGCCCATGGCAGCGCTGGCAGTGCTTTTGATACAGATCCCGGCCTTCCGCAGCCCGGGGGCCCGGCGTCGCCATCGCCGGCACTGGAATCTGAGTCGAGTAGTAATGGGCGATGCTGGCCTTTTCCTCGTTGTTCAAGACCTTCATCAGCCCCTGCATGAAGGCATCCTTGCGCTTGCCGGTCAGGAAGGCATCGATCTGGTTGAGCACATAGGCGGGATGCTGACCAGCGAGGTTGGGCACTTCCGGGTATTTGCTGGAGCCGAACTCCCCATGACAGTTGGCACAGAAGAATGAAGCCTTCTTGCCATTGTCGTGGGCTGTTTTCTGGTCGGCAAGCTTGGCTGCACTGATGCGCTCCAGATGCTCCCGGGCATTCGGCCCAGACTGGGCCTGGGCCTGGCCAGTCACGGCACCCAGCGTCAAAGCCAACAACGCAGCCTGAAACAGGCTGCTGAGGGCGCCCCGCGTGCTGATCGTCATATGCGTTCTCCCTATCATTCTTGTGCTTGAAAGCGACAAACGAGGGCGCATTGTATCCTCACGGCATCGAAAACACCCTCAAATGCATTCCAAAAGCATTGCAACGACAGATTCTGCTGTCTTGCGAGCCTTTGTGTCACAGAATGCCACAAAACGCATCACGTCCCACTGCGTATTTTCCCCAACCCAGGCGAAGGGGAGGAAGGCGTCCGCCCACACTCCAGAAACCCGCTGCGGCGCCGTAGACTAGGATCAGAGCATGCCTCATACAAATCCGCACACCCATGGTTCCGCCCCCCCTGCATTTTTTGAATGCCCTGCTGGGTTTACGTCAGCCCACGCCCCAGCGTGGCTCGGCGGACGCGGCCTTGACCCCGGATGCAGCCCAAACGCTGGCGCCCATGTGTACTGCAGGAGAAATGGCCGTACTTGCTTTGGGCGTTGAAAACTTTCACTCCCTGCGCTCCCGCCTGGGCGCGAGCGCGATGAAAACCGCCTTGGAGCAGGTGGCCCAGGTGATCCAGCGGCATTTATCGGCCAACGAACGGCAAGGGCACAACGAGGAAGGCATTTTTTTGATCCAATGCCCGGGGCGCAGCGCCAGCAGTGCTCATCTGCTGGCTAACCGGATCTGCTGCGCAGTGGCAGGCCAGATCATGCTGGGACGGGAGCATCGCCCGGTACGCTTGAGCGTGGGGCTGGCCCAGGGGCCCATGGAGCTGCGCAAGACACTCCTGACACAGGCCCAAACCGCACTACAGGCCGCCCGACGCTCTGCGACAGGCGTGCGGACGGGGCATCACCCCAGCACCGACTGAACCTCCAACCCGCTAAAACCAGCCTCAGGGCTTGAGCACACCTGCGGGCGTACGGGTGGCGTTGGCCGGAGGGGCCGTTTCAGTTTCAGCTTGCTGGGCCTGGGCCTTGCGGGCTTTTTCAGCTTTTTTCTGGGCGGCTTCGGCGTTGCGGCGAGCGTAGGCGGCGCGATCATCCCGCGCTTGGGCTGCGCGGGCGCGGGCATCGGCAGCTTCTTCAGCCCTGCGCTGGGCGGTTTCGGCATCCTTGCGGATGCGCTCAGCCTGGGCAGCGGCGGCCCGCTGGGGGCCTTCCTGTTCCCGCTGAACCCGGGCGGTATCCTTTTCGGCCATGTCCTGCAGACGCCGTTCGGTATCGGCCCGGTTGCGGGCCTCGGTTTCGGCCTGCTCCACTGCCTTGCGCGGTTCGTTTTCCTGGGCCTCGGCCTTGCGCTCGGTGTAGCGCAGATTCTTGTCTTCCAGACTGAGCCGGTCGGCTTCCAGATCCACCGCCCGGGCGGCCCGCACCTGCTGGATACGGCGCTGCTTGGCCTGGTCGATGCAGTGATTGACCCGGAACAGCTTGTAGCAGGCGATTTCCTGCTGATTAAACTCGTACGCAGCCTGCTGGCGCTGGTTTTCAGCCTGCACCCGCAGGGCCTCCACCTGATTGCTCACCGCCTTGTGACTGGCGGAGCTGGCCGGGCTGGCATCGGCAGCGGGGGCAGCCTGGGCGGCGCTCCAGCAGGAGGCAGACAGCAGGAGGGCAGCAATCGGGGTCAAGGCAGAGCGGCGCATGGGTGGCAAAGGGCGTGATGACGGCAGACCGCTTACAATACCGGATTTCCTGCATTCCCGCTCCCCTGCCACCGTGATCCAGTTTCGTAACCTGCGCCTTGCCCGGGGCGTCAAAACCCTCGTTGAAAACGTCAGCCTCCAGATCCACCCGGGCTGGAAAGTGGGTCTCACCGGGGCCAATGGCTGCGGCAAGTCCAGCCTGTTTGCGCTCCTGCGCGGCGACCTGCATCAGGATGCGGGGGATCTGGAGATTCCCGCCGCCTGGGTGATCGCCCATGTGGCCCAGGAAACGCCAGCCCTGGCGCGCCCGGCCATCGAATATGTGCTGGATGGCGACGCCGAACTGCGCCGCATCGAAGCCGCGCTGGCAGCTGCCGAGGCCGCCCACGATGGCGAGGAAATCGGCCACCTGCACGGCCGCCTGCAAGAGATCGAAGGCTACGCCGCCCGCGCCCGCGCTGCCGCCCTGATGGACGGGCTGGGCTTTGGTGGCGCCGACTTGGAACGCCCGGTATCCGACTTTTCGGGGGGCTGGCGGATGCGTCTCAACCTGGCCCAGGCCCTGATGTGCCGCTCCGATCTGCTGCTGCTCGATGAACCCACCAACCACCTGGATCTGGATGCAGTGATCTGGCTGGAGCAGTGGCTCACCAGCTACCGGGGCACCCTGGTGCTGATCTCCCACGACCGGGATTTTCTGGATGCAGTGGTGGGCCAGATCGCCCACATCGAGACCCAGCGCCTGACCCTCTACACCGGCAGCTATTCCGACTTTGAACGCCAGCGGGCCGAGCGCTTGTCGCAGCAGCAGGCCCTGTTCGACAAGCAGCAGCGCGAGCGCGCCCACCTGCAAAAATACGTGGACCGCTTCCGCGCCAAGGCCACCAAGGCCCGCCAGGCCCAGAGCCGGATCAAGGCCCTGGAGCGGATGGAGGTGATCGCCGCCGCCCACATCGACACACCTTTCAATTTCAGCTTCCGCCCCTGCACGGCGGCGCCCGATCCGCTGCTGCAGATTGAAGCCGCCGCCGCCGGCTACGTGGACAAGCCCATCCTGGCCGGGATGGATCTCACCATCCGCCCGGGCGAACGGATCGGGCTCCTGGGGCGCAACGGGGCGGGCAAATCCACCCTCATCAAGCTGCTCTCCGGGGGCCTCAAGCCCACGGCGGGCGTGCGCCGCGAAGGCAAGGGGCTGGAACTGGGCTACTTTGCCCAGCACGCCCTGGAAAGCCTGCGCCCGGAAGAATCCGCCCTCCAGCACATGCTGCGCCTGGACCCGCAAACCCGCGAACAGGAGCTGCGCAACTACCTGGGCGGCTTCGATTTCAACGGCGACATGGCCACCACCGCCTGCGGCCCGTTTTCCGGGGGTGAAAAATCCCGGCTGGCCCTGGCCCTGCTGATCTGGAACCAGCCCAACCTGCTGCTGCTGGACGAACCCACCAACCACCTGGATCTGGAAATGCGCCACGCCCTGACCCTGGCACTCCAGGATTACGAGGGCGGGATGGTGATCGTGTCCCACGACCGGGCCCTGCTGCGCGCCACCTGCGACCGCTTCCTGCTGGTGGATGATGGCCGCCTGACCCCCTTCGACGGGGATCTGGATGATTACAAATCCTGGCTCGCCCAGCGCCGTAGCGCGGAAGCCGCCGCCGCCCAGTGCCCGGACAAGGCCGCCGACAAGGCCAGTCGCAAGGCCGAGCGGGAAGCTGCCGCCGCCGACCGCCAGGCCCGCCTCGCCGCCCGCCGCCCGCTGCTGCGGGAGCTGGAGCAACTCGAAAAGAAGCTCAAGCCCTGGACCACCGAAAAGGCAGCCCTGGACGAACGCCTCGGCAGCCCGGAGCTGTACACCGGCCCCGACGCGGGCGAGGTGCCCAAGCTGCTCAAGCGCCAGGCCGAGCTGGCCGAGCGCCTGGATGAGGCCGAGCTGCGCTGGCTGGAGCTGCACGAAGCCCTCGAAGCCATTCCCGCCGACTGAAGCCCCATCTTCCCCCGGGCCAGCACGGCCCGGGGGCGAGTCTTTGCTAGAATCGCGGGCCAGGGGCGGCGCACCTGTCTGCCCATCCGTGTGTTTCCATCATCCGTCTTTTGTTTTGGAGTGTTTGCCGTGCAACTCGTCTGTCTCGACCTCGAAGGTGTTCTCGTCCCCGAAATCTGGATCGAATTCGCGGAGCGCACCGGCATCCCCGAACTGCGTCGCACCACCCGCGACGAGCCGGACTACGACAAGCTGATGAAGTACCGCCTGGATCTGCTCAAGCAGCACAAGCTGGGCCTGCCCGACATCCAGAAGGTGATCTCCGAAATGGGCCCCGAGCCCGGCGCCAAGGATTTTCTGGATGCGCTGCGCAAGGACTTCCAGGTCATCATCCTGTCCGACACCTTCTACGAATTCGCCATGCCCCTGATGGAACAACTGGGCATGCCCACCCTGTTCTGCCACAAGCTTGAAGCCGATGCCGAGGGCTATCTGGTGAACTACCACCTGCGCATGGCCAACCAGAAGAAGGAAGCCGTCCAGCGCT
>JAJTBM010000194.1 GCA_021286885.1 Rhodocyclales bacterium | reverse complement strand
CCCCCGACCCGGCCCAACCCACCAGCATCAAGCCGCGCCCGCCCCAGCGCGTGGTGCTGCACCACGAGGAATACTCGCGCAGCACCCAGGCCCCCGGGCTGGACGCATACGATGCCGCCATGCGTGACTTCTACGAGGCCCAGCACATGAAGGTACGCGGCACCTGGTCCAACCACTCCGCCAAGCGCGTGCGCGACGCCGCCGCCCTGATGGGCCGCGACCAGCTGGTGGATGCCCTCAAGCGGATGGGGTTTGAGTTGAAGTAAACCAAGGCCAGCCGGGGCACGCTCAAAGCCTGCCCCGGTGGCCTCACACCGGCTCGGCGAGGAAATCCCGCACCATCCGGTTGAACTGGGCCGCGTGTTCCCACTGGGCCCAGTGCCCGCAGCGGTTGAAGATGTGCATCTGGGCGTTGGGCAGCCCCCACAGCAGGCGCAGGCCGATATCCAGGGGTACGAAACGGTCGTCCCGCCCCCAAATGATGAGGGTCGGGGCGCCCACCTCGCCGAGGCGCGGGCCGTAGTCGGTGAACTGGCGCGGGTTGGCGGCGAGGCTCTTAACGAAGTTTTCCAGATGATCCCGGCGGCTCAGCATGTTGTCGAGCCGGGCCTGAAACAAGGCTTCGGTCAGGCTGCTGGTGTCAAACACAAAAACCGCCATCATCTTCTTGAGATTTTCGATGCTGGGCTCCCGATACAAGGCCTGCAGCAGCTTGATCCCCTCGGTGGGCATGGGCACGCTCTGGCTGGGGCCGCCCGTGCCACCGCCCATCAGCACCAGCTTGCCCACCCGCGCCGGGTTGGCCAGGGCGAAGGCCACGGCACTGTGCCCCCCCATGGAGTTGCCGATCACATGCACCCGGGGCAGCGCAAGCACGTCCAGCAGGCCGGCCAGCACCTGGGCGTTCAGCTCCGAACGGGAGCCGGTGCACACCACCGGATCGCTCTTGCCCCAGCCTGGGCAGTCCATCAGGATCACCCGATAGCCAGCTTCGAGCAGGGGCTCGATGTTGCGGTTGAAGTTGGCCCAGGCGGTGGCCCCCGGCCCGGAGCCGTGGAGCATCACCACCGTTTCGGAGCCCTCGCCCAGATCGTTATAGTGGATCTGGAATTCCTGCCCGGCGGCACACACCCGGGCCATGCGGCTGCTGGCCGCTTCACTGATGGGAGTCATGACGAATGCGCTTTCAAGTTGGTTTGGATTAAAGGTTCAGGGTTGCAGACGGCAGGCCGGGGACCCACGCCCCCGGCGCCTGCGCGCTTGAATGGCGGGCCTAGCTGGCCAGCATTTCCTGGTGCCGGGTGGCCAGCCCGAGATAGCTTTCGATCACCCGGGGATCGTGGCGCAGGGTTTCTGCCGGGCCTTCCATCCCCACCCGGCCGTTCTCCAGCACGTAGGCGTAATCCGCCACCTGGAGCGCGGCACGGGCGTTTTGCTCCACCAGCAGGATGGACACCCCGCGCTGGCGTAGCGCGGCGATGATCCGGAAGATCTCCCGCACGATGAGGGGCGCCAGCCCCAGGCTGGGCTCATCCAGCATCAGCAGGCGAGGCTTGCCCATCAGCGCCCGGCCCAGGGCCAGCATCTGGCGCTCCCCGCCCGACAGGGTGCCGGCCTGCTGGCGCCGCCGCTCCTTGAGCCGGGGGAAAAGGGCGTACACCTCTTCCAGGCTGGCCGGGTGATCCCGGTGCCCCTGGCGCTGGCGCAGAAAAGCCCCCAGCAGCAGGTTGTCTTCAATGCTCATGCTGCCGAACAACTCCCGCTTTTCGGGGACCAGGGCGAGGCCACGCAAGACCTGGCGTTCGATTTCGGGCACGCTTTCCAGGTGGCCCTCCACCACCACCTGCCCGGATGAGGGCAGCAGGCCCATGATGGCCGCCAGGGTGGTCGTCTTACCGGCACCATTGGGGCCGATTACGGTGACGATCTGGCCCTCCTTCACCTGGAGGCTCACATCGCTGACCGCCTCCACCTTGCCGTAGGCAACCGCGAGTTTCCTGACTTCAAGCAGGCTCTGGCCCATTTCACACACCTCCCAGATAGGCTTCAAGGACAGCCGGGTTCTGCTGGATTTCCTCCGGCAGGCCCTCGGCGATCTTCTGGCCGAACTCCATCACCACCACCCGATCCACCAGATTCATCACAAAATCCATGTCGTGCTCCACGATGAGCACCGCCAGCCCTTCGCCCCGCAGCCGCCCCAGCAACTCGGCCAGGGCCTGCTTCTCCTTGAGACGCAGCCCGGCGGCGGGCTCGTCGAGCAACAGCAGGCAGGGGTCGGAACACAGGGCCCGGGCGATTTCGAGAATGCGCTGCTGCCCCAGGGCCAGGCTGGCCGCATCGGCATGCATCCAGGGGCCCAGCCCCACCCGTTCGATCTGGCGGGCGGCCTCCTGGAGCAGGCGGGCTTCCTCTGCCCGATCCAGGCGCCAGGCGGCTGCCATCACCCCGGCCCGGCCCCGCTGGTGGGCGCCAATGGCCACGTTTTCGAGCACGCTCATGCCGGGCAACAGGCGCACATGCTGGAAGCTGCGGCTCATGCCCAGGGCGGCGATGTCCCGGGATTCGCGCCCCGCCACCGCCTGGCCTCGGAACAGGATTTCCCCGGCGCTGGGGCTATCCACCCCGGACAGCTGGTTGAACATGGTGCTTTTGCCCGCCCCGTTGGGGCCGATCAGGGCCAGGATTTCGCCGGCCCGCACACTGAGGCTCATGTCCTTGTTGGCCACCAGCCCGCCAAAACGCCGGGTCACCTGGCGCGCTTCCAGAATCACCTCCCCATGGGGCGGCTGGGGCTTGCGCGGCAAAGGCGCAGCCTCGGGGTCCAGCACCCGGGGGCGGGCGCGCACCGGCACCAGCCGGGCCAGCCAGGGCCACAAGCCCGCCCGGGCCCGGTGCAGCATCAACACCACCAGCAACCCAAACACAATGCTCTCGTAGTTGCCGGCACTGCCCAGCAGGCGCGGCAACACATCCTGCAGCCATTGCTTGAGCAGGGTGATCACCCCGGCCCCCAGCACGGCGCCCCACACCTGCCCGGCGCCCCCCACCACCGCCATGAACAGGTATTCGATGCCGATATGCAGCCCGAAGGGCGTGGGGTTCACGAAGCGCTGCAGGTGGGCATACAGCCAGCCCGCCGCACAGGCATGCAGGGCGGCAATCACGAAGATCACCATCCGCGCCCGGGCTGTATCCACGCCCATGGCTTCGGCCATCACAATGCCCCCCTTGAGGGCGCGGATCGCCCGCCCCTCGCGGGAATCCAGCAGATTACGGGTGGTGTGGAGCGCCACCAGCAGAAAGGCCCAGACGAGGTAGAAGTAATGCCGGTTATCCGCCAGCGGAAAGTCGAACAGCGCCACCGGGGGCAGGTCTGACAAGCCCCCATGCCCACCCAGGAACTCCATGGTGCCAAACAGGAAGTACAGGCTGATCCCCCAGGCCAGGGTGCCCAGGGGCAGATAGTGGCCGGAGAGCTTGAGGGTGAGGGAGCCGATCACAATCGCCACCAGCGCCGTCAGCACCAAACCCACGCCCAGCGCCGCCCAGGGCGAGCCCCCCAGGGGCTGCAGCCATTCGGGCAAGACCGGGCTGGTGGTGGGGCGGGCGGTGGTGTAGGCCCCCAGCCCGACAAAGGCCGCCTGACCAAAGGAGGTGAGGCCGCCCACCCCCGTCAGCAGCACCAGCCCCAGGGCCACCAGGGCCGAGATGCCCACGTAGTTGAGCAGGGTGATGTGGAATTCCGGCAGAAACAGGGGCGCCACGCCCAGCAATGCCAAAAACCCCGCCTCAACCCAGCGTGGGTTTAGGCCCCCGGCCCGGGCCAGTGCCGGAGCCGGACTGCTGCCCTCTTCCTCTTCCGGGTGATGGGTTTTCCAGGAGAGCCAGCTCAAGACCGGCAGAATCAGCGCAAAAACCAGCACATCCTTGTAGGCGCTGGCCCAGAACGAGGCAAACGACTCCAGCAAGCCCACCACCAGGGCGCCCGCAGCGGCCAGGGGATAGCTGGCCAGCCCACCGATGATGGCGGCCACGAAGCCCTTGAGCCCCACCAGGAAGCCGCTGTCGTAATAGACGGTGGTGAGGGGCGCCAGCATCAGCCCCGCCAGGGTGCCAATCAGTGCGGCCAGCCAGAAAGTCTGGCGCCCGGCCAGGGCCGGTGAAATGCCCATCAGGCGTGCGCCGTTGCGGTTGATCGCGGTGGCACGCAGGGCCTTGCCCCCCAGGCTGCGCTCAAAATACAGGTAGAGGGCCAGGATCAGGGCCAGCGACAGCCCCCACACCAGCAGCGCGTGGCCGCTGATCTGGAGCGTATCCCAGGCGAACTGGGCATCGCTGAAAGCGGGCGTGCGCGACCCCTCGGGGCCGAACATCAACAGCCCCAGCCCCACCATCAGCAGATGCAGGGCCACCGCCACGATCAGCAGCACCAGCACCGAGGCATCGGCCAGGGGCTGAAACACTAGCCGGTAGAGCATGGGCCCGAGGGGCACCACCAGCCCCAGGGCCAGGGCGACCTTGGCCGGCAGGGGCAGTTCGGCCAGGGGCAGACTCCAACACAGCCCCGCCATCAGCAGGGGGTAGGCCAGATTGGCCAGGGCCGAGGGGCCCAGCCGGGGCGCCCCCGGGCGACGCTGGGCCAGAAGATCCGCCCCGAAGGTCGCCACGCCCGTGGCCAGCAGCACCCACAGGGTGGCAGGACGCTGGCCGGCCTCCAGGGCCGCCAAACTGAGGGCACCCCAGGCCAGAAACTCGCCCAGGGGAATGAAGATGATGCGGGTGACGGCGAACACCAGCACCAGGGCAAGGGCCAGCAGGGCGTACACGGCCCCGTTGGTGATGCCGTCCTGCGCCAGCAGCGCAATGATTGATGCATCCATGCAAGGACTCCAGAAATGGGCACAACGGCGCCCTTGACGGGCAGCCGTTTCCCCCGGCCCGAGGGGCCGGAGTGCGCATGGGGAGAAGCGGAAAGTGGGGCGAACTACCTGGTAATACCGCGCAGCGCGACGGAGCGCGGCAGGCTCAGCCCGCCAGCCCCCGGGCGCGGGCCATGGTCAGGGCGGTGTCTTCGATCATGTCTTCCTGACCGCCCACCATGCCGCGACGGCCCAGCTCCACCAGAATGTCCCGGGCGGGCACGCCGTACTTGGCCGCCGCCCGCTTGGCAAACAGCAGGAAGGAGCCATACACGCCCGCATACCCCAGCGTTAGCGCGTCCCGGTCGATGCGGATGGGGAAGTCCATGATGGGGAAGACCAGGTCTTCGGCCACATCGCTGATCTTGGCCACATCCACGCCGGTTTCGATGCCCATCAGGGTGGCCACGGCGATGAAAACCTCCATCGGCGTGTTGCCCGCCCCGGCCCCCAGGCCGGCTGCGGCAGCGTCGATGCGGGTGGCGCCGGCTTCAATGGCGGCGATGGAGTTGGCGACGCCCATGGCCAGGTTGTGGTGGCCGTGGAAACCCAGCTCGGTTTCGGGCTTGAGGGCGGCACGCACTGCCCCCAGGCGGGCCTTGACGCCCTCGGGCAGCAGGTGGCCGGCGGAGTCGGTGATGTAGATGCAGTTGGCGCCGTAGCCTTCCATCAGCCTGGCCTGCTTGACCAGCCCTTCAGGGCTGTTCATGTGGCTCATCATCAGGAAACCCACCGTGTCCATCTCCAACGTGCGGGCCAGGGTGATGTGCTGCTCCGACACGTCGGCTTCGGTGCAGTGGGTGGCCACGCGGAGGGTGCTGACGCCCAGATCCCGGGCCATTTTGAGGTGATCGACGGTGCCGATGCCGGGCAGCAGCAGGGCCGAGATTTTGGCCTGCTTCATTTTCGGAATCACGGCCCCCAGGTATTCCTCATCCGTATGGGCGGGAAAACCGTAATTCACCGAGGAGCCGCCCAGCCCATCGCCGTGGGTGACTTCAATCAGCGGCACACCGGCTTCATCCAGCCCGGTGGCGATGGACACCATCTGTTCCAGACTCATCTGGTGGCGCTTGGGGTGCATGCCGTCCCGCAGGGTCATGTCGTGGACGGTGATTTTCTTG